>JAILOD010000194.1 GCA_024691015.1 Lachnospiraceae bacterium | reverse complement strand
GTCAATAACTTTTGCAATGATAAGTTAATTATGATAAAATATGCTAAAAACATAAAGAAGGGTACCTTTCTAATGAACACGGATTCTTTTGATCTTTTCTTTAATATCATTGAACTTCTTGCAGGTCTTTATATCCTCTATCAGGGCATTAATATGAAACGTACGGGTAAGGTTGAAAACTCCGGCCTTATCAGCAAAAATCTGGACGTTGAAAACGCTCCGGATCCACAGGGCTTTATCAGGTTTATGTTTCCCATCTATATGGTCTGCGGTTTTCTTTTTGCCGCCTTCGGGATCGGCTCTATCATATGCAGCCGGATGGGTATCGTAAATGCCGATATCAGCCTTGCGATCACGATGGCGCTTCTGGTTGTCTGTATTCTCTTTGCTGCAGCCACCATGAAGGCCCAGAAAAAATATCTTGAAAAATAATACTTGTTAAATGTAAAGCTATAATAGTATCAAAATGGGGTTGATAAAATAAATAATGGTGAACAGGAGATGGTAAATGAAAATTGACAGAGACAAAGTTGTTGAAGTAGTCACAAACATCACCGACCTCTTTTCAAACCATGAAAAAGCAGAGCACATAAAAGAAAAGGGTGTGCAGGATTACGTCACGGAGGTGGACACCTCAGTACAGAAAAGGGTTACGCAAAAGCTAAAAGAGCTTTACCCTTCGGTACAGATGCTGGGGGAAGAAAAGGACAACACCGGCGTAGATCGTGACGGAGACCTGTGGATATTGGATCCCGTTGACGGCACCACAAACCTTATCAGGGATTTCAGATGTTCCGCCTTGTCGTTGGGCTATGTGGAAGAGGGAGAGCTTAAATACGGAGTGATATTTGACCCATATCACAACGAGCTCTACGAAGCCGAAAAGGGAAAGGGTGCAACGGTGAACTCTAAACCGATCCACGTAAGCAGTGCAGATACGATACACGACTCGCTTATAGCATTCGGCACAAATCCTTATACAAAAGGGGAAGAGAGCGATAAGGATTTTGAGATAGTCAGAAAGCTGTTTCACGAATGCATTGATATAAGGCGTATGGGGGCTGCGAGTATCGACCTTATCTATGTGGCCACCGGGCGTACGGAGGCGTTTTTCGAAAGGCTTTTACGTCCCTGGGACTTCGCGGCAGGTATGCTTATACTTGAAGAGGCAGGCGGAGAGGTTGTGGATTTCAACGGGAAACGGCCGGATCCCAGATACAATTCGTCGATCCTTGCAACAAACGGTCGTATCACAAAAAAAATGCTGGATTATTTAGACGGATAAGTTTCATAATCGTATAAAGTGTTAGTTTTAAAATTGCCGAAAAAAATATAAATCGGAGGTAGACAAATGATATCAACCATAATGGCTTTAAAAAGCGGGTATGACATGGGTGCGGGTGTTGTTACCGTAGCGAGATCCATCAACAGCGTAAACAGCGCGTACAAGAGTGTTTCGGGTTTTCTGGGCTTCGGCCAGAAGAAGGTTCTCAAATCTGCGGATGAGAAGGACAAAGAGGATCTGAACAAAGAGGCGAAGAGGATCGAGGCCGCAAAACAGCTTAGCGAAGCTGAAAAGCTCTCTCAGTCTGTGGATACCTACATGCAGAGCGTGGATATTTCAAAATCCATTAATGCCCAGATCAACAAGGATCTGTTTGACAAGGTAAACGCAGAGGAGCAGTCAAAGTTTATCGGAGAAGGAACGCTTGAAAACAATACTTTCCAGATCATAAACCAGTCATCCAGAAACAATGTCTATAAAAACAAGCTTAAGGATAAGAAAAAGCAGTATAAGGCACTGGCTTATAAGATCCAGAAGGATACCACTGTTCCCGGAGAAGAGATAGACAAGGAGAAGGCCAAGAAAATCGATGACAGCAGGATCGACGGACAGACCATAATCGAGGTTGAGAAGCTTAAGGATTATACAAAGTATCAGAGAGAATTCTTCTATAATCATGCTGCTCTTGCAGTCGGTGCGGAAAAATACATAAAGAGCGGTCATACCGGCAGCAAGTATTCGGGCTTCAAGAGATGGTTTGCCCTTTTCAGCCGCGGAAGAGAAAGAGCAACCGGAGACATCAAGCAGATCGGTTCCGATGTTGCAAATGCGACGTTCTCAAAGGCATATAAGAGTAATTTCTTTTTTAATGCCTGCAATGCCGTAAAGAATTTTACCAAAAACGGTTTTAATAAATTCATCAGCTTTTTCTCGAAAAAGGAGAAGGATGAGCTTCAGTTAAAACTTGAAGAGATCAGTAATCAATTTGATAACCAGGAGCATGAGAAGCTTAATTTTGAGTCTGCCAAAGAATACTCAAAAAAGTATCATGAATATCTTGATCTCCTTAACGGACGGCTTGACGAGCTCATTGAACAGAAAAATACGGCTGAATTCAATCAGAGAACCATGCTTGACGCATCTAAGTATGCCAAGGAGTATACTGAAGTTTCCGATAAGATCAGCAAGGTTAAGCAAACGATGATCCAGCTTGAATCAAGTATCGGAAATCTTGATAGTCTTATCTATGAGGCAAATGTTGCATACAGAAGACATAAGGAGATTTATGAGGGTCTGCTTCCCTTCATGAGAGAGAAGTCGAAGGGTAAGAACGCCGAGCGTATGAATAAGTATCTTAAGGTCGGAGGAGAGAATAAGAGAAAAGATCTTATGCATGAGCTTGCTCTGGAGCTGTTAAATTCTCCCATCAGGAAGTCTGCCTTTGCTGACGGAAATGTTATTAAGGATCCCGTTGCGCTTTACAGCTACAGGGATAAGCTTCACGGCTTCAAGGTATTATATGAAGCGGATCCCGAATTCCATAATTCCTTAGACGAAGGTACACAGAGGCTTATAGCTCAGGAGATCCTCGGAAAGATCGATGCTTATGATGAGCTTGTTCAGCAGCACATGTATTACCATGGTATTAAGAGAAAGACCGAAAAAGGAGTTACCGTTAAAAAATTCGGTAAGGATGGAAAGCCCAAGATATTCACGGCAGGCGACGAGGTCAATATCAAGGATTCTTTATCTACCGATGAATTTGATTACGATGTAACCGGTTCACAGGTTAACGAGTTTAAGACAGCTAAGGGCATTTACCTTGGACGTAATAAAGATGCCAATTATGCTGACAATATGGCTAAACTCTTTACAAAGACAAAGGGTAATTTAAGGGAAATCCAGAGAAACAAGGATTTCATCTTCTGGAACGCAAGCTCAACGATCGATTCATATAAGAGAGAGAGCGGAGCCAATAAGGATTATTTCCTTGAATATGCCGGTGCCGAAGAAGCCTATCTTTTGAACTATGTTCTGGTCGATAAGAATGATAAGAAAAAGAAAACTTTCAAGAATGAGAAATATGTATTCGGCAATATCTACGATCCTGTAAAACAGACTGAGCTCTACAATAAGAGACAGGAGATATTAGAGAGCCAGATAAAGGGAGCAGATACTATCGATAAGCTTCTTCAACTGGGTGAAGATTACCAGTATGATCTCGACGAGGAACAAGCTCAGGTAATAAATAAAAAGCTTCTTTCAAAGAGTACGTTCAACTTCAAGGACGCAAAGTCGGAAAATGCCGGAGAATTAAAGAAATCCAAGTCAATGAAGTTCTTAGAGCAGGGATTGGAATGGCTTAATTCTTCTGCTTCTCAGAATCATAATCTGGTCTCGGTTACAACGCCTGAGCGTACTGTTCTTAAAAATACGTTGTTCGACCTTATAGACAGCAAGGAAAAAGCTTATGTCAAGCTTATGAACATAAAATCCGCGATCCTTTCCAGCGGAGCTACCATACAGAGGAAGATACTGGATCGTGATGCTGTGGAAATGGCTGAAAAAGCACATAATGAGATCAAGCTTCTGGATCAGAGTATTACTGCATACATGGCAGCGGCAAAGTTTGTAAGCAACGATTTCTCTTTCAACGGTATCGGTGCACAGGAAGGCCTTGAAGACGGGAAATTTGAGCAGGACTGCGCCCCTCTTGTAAAGAGCGTCCTTAATGCTCATGGAATGGGCTATCTCTATGAACTGCCTGCAATTATATCTTCCTACAGGGATCAGGCAGATGCATGGAAGGAATATGTAAACGACTATGTTAAGAAAAGCAATATCAGAGATGATCTTAAGATCGTTGACTTTGACTTCAACAATAAAGAGAATCTGGAGATGCTGCTTAAAAACTGCCGCAGAAACTATGCTGTTTCAAAGGCGATTGATGATATTGAAGAGCATTCCGATATGAAGAAGGCCTTTGATAATATCAAGGAGATGAAGGAAAACCAGCCTGATCAGATCATGAAAGCTTCGTTAGACATGCTTGAAAAGATCAAGCAGGGAACTGACCCTGATGATGCATTGGAGTTCACCAAATTCAATGTAAGCCAGACAACGGATTTCACTCAGGAAATCACAATGAGACGTTATATGCTGGTAAAGACCTTTGCTGCTCTCTCGGATATTCTTGAGAAGAACAAGGATAACGAAGAGTTCAATAAGAGATATGAATTAAAGGGTGACAAGCTCTATGATTACAGAGCTATGGCTCTTATATTTAAGAAGTATGAGGTTAGATGGGACGGCGCATATAAGATCGCAAAGAACAAGTATCTCATTAATGATGATATAAGAGGAAGCATCGGCGTTGCGCATATCGACAGGTTCAGGAATAAGCTTAAAGACAAAGAGCAGCAGCAGGTAGAAAGTGCTCATGATGAGAAGACAAAGGCTGCAAATCGTGAGAAACTCAGACAGTTAAGCGAGGCATATGAAGGCCATGATATGATGCTTGACGGTGTTGACTTTAAATCATACATTACGATCAATAAAGATACCTTTGATTATGTTAAGGCAAGACTTAAAAAGAAGGTTGATCTTGAGAAGCTGCAGAAGTCCGATAACGCTGTTGCCGACCTTGTATTCATGGATCTTCAGAGATCGTATGAATACGAAAGCATGAGGCTTTTTGACTCTCTAGATGACAGGGCTGTTATAAAGACAAAAAATGAAGAACGTATACCCTTCTCAACAAGGTTGAGTGAAAAATTCGCGGCGATCAATGCAACAACTGCCAAAAATGATCAGGTCAGCCCAATGGCCTGCCTGCTTTTCTTAAGGGATAACGATCATTTAAGAGATGTTGATGCCCGATATGAGAAGATGAAGCCAAGGATCGGTTCCGGTAAAGATCCGGACGGGCTTGTTGAAAAGACGAAGAAGGAGAGAGACAAGGCATATAATATTCAGAAGCTCAACATGGATGATGTTTCGGATTACGTATTTTCTGAATATCATACCGATAGTTTCTATCTGTTGAAGCAGGATCAGAAGAAATTTAATTCAAAGCTTCATAATCTTTGCCAGTCCGCTATCATCGAAGCAGGAAGCATTCATATAAGCTTAGATACCATATACAGTGAAAGTGCACTCGTATATAACTTCCAGGAGAATCTTCGTAAGGCTATGAAGCTTCAGGGGTTAAAGGAATTCATGAAGCTTCCGAATACAAAGGCTATCTTAAAAGAAGATGAGAAGCTTAAGGAAACAGCAAATGCGATCGCAAACGACGAGACCAATCAGCTGTTTATCGATACCGTAATGAATTTTGCTGCTTCAAGGGGGTTTGATGTAAGTAAGCTCAATTCAATGGACAACCAGCTCGATTCCAGAGTTAAGCTTGAAAATATCAGGAATAATAAGGATGAGTTTATCCAGGCTGAATTAAAGCGTATCGAAAGTAATCCTCAGGACAGAGATGTCATCATGGATAATATCCGTAAAAAGCTGTTTGAAACAGAGATCGGAAAATTCCAGACGAGCCACAAGAAGCTGCTTGAGAAGATCCATGACAGAGATTCCAAAGCAGATGTAAACGATGTTATCTCTTACAAGCAGAATATCGACAAGTTTAAATACAACATCTTTAAAACTGTGCGTAAGGTTATGTTCGATCCCGCTAAAGGACAGGAGCCCTATGCATCAAAGCAAGATGCGCTTGCCGCAATTGCCGATGGAAAGCTTCTGGTTGTTGAAGCTGCAGTTGGTGATAAAACTGCAGATAAGGATGCTGTTGAAAAAGAGAACCTTATATATCAGGCCGAAGCTCAAAGGCTGTTACGCACGTATTCTGCCGATCCTGCCGAGATCAACCGTGAATTCAACAACTTTGACAATACGCTCCTTGCTGAAGAGAACATGCTTAAGAGTAAGTTCCAGCTTCACGGTATTGACAACAAGCAGCTTGTTAATGAATATGTTAACTTAAATACGGAGCTTTCAACGCTTTACAACAAATATGTTGAAAATGCAAGTGCAAAGGACAAGCAGATAATCACCGATTATCTGAACCTTAAATCCAGCAAGGGAGTTCAGCTTAAGGATATTGATATCCTGATGACCTTAACACCCATATCAAGGCTTGCCGATGGTTCACCTGCAACGGAAAAGGATATCGAGGACGATCTTAAGAACAGGGCGATCATTAAGCTTATCACAAAGTCAGAGAGTACGCTCACAAGCAATCTCTTCAAGGAAGAGGATAACGCCAACAGTTCGGAATATCAGAAGACCTATATCAAGAGTCTTGTTGATGATATCATCAACGAGATAGATATTCCTTTCTCAAAGCTTGATACCGGATATCTTATTAAGAACTTTACCGTGCTCTACCGTTATTCGAGAAAGTTAAAGGTATTACAGCACCTTTATAATGAAGATCTTGCGGAGCAGGCAAAGAATTCGACCGATAAGAATCGTAAGCTTACTGCGTTTGAACAGTTAAAAACACAGTATTCAGAAGCAGAATGGCAGAAGCTTATGCTCCGTGTAAGCGGAGACAGAATGAATGAAGACGGTAAAAATATGATCGCAGGCTCGGGTTATGTAAGCTTTGTAGATCTTATGGACTTCCTTCTTGAGAGCAGATGCTTAAATGAATCCGGTGGCTTCAACGAAGATTATCTGGGTCTTGACGATGTGCAGATGGCTCGATATGTCGAACTGAACAAGCAGAAGACTGATACGGTAAGGACGAGAGACAGAGAGTATGACAGGCTGATAGAAGAGGAAGTAAAACTCCCCGGTGAGATTAAGGAGTTAGAGAAAAAACTAAAAGAAAATACCGAACTTAATGATGAAGAAAAGAAAGCGATAAACGATGAGATCACGGCAAAGAAAAATCGACAAAAGACTATCGCAGAGATAAAGAAGGACTTTGCCAAGAATACGGCTGAGGCGATCAGAAAAATTGATGCGGATAGGAACAAGATCCTTGAAGCAGCCAACAAGCAGGTTCCCCAGAAGCTTGCCAACTCACAGGCTAACTATATCAGTGCTCTTTACAGGGCAAGGTTTGGTAATGATGCATCTTCGATCGGCAGGACTCTGATTGAAGGTAATAAAGAGTTGAATATCCAGTCAAAGGGTTACGATCAGACCGAAAGGCTGTATCAGAAGGGCTTAGCTTCGGTTCATGCTCTTATAAAGGATAAGGTCGATCTTCAGTATTTCGGAATGTTCTTAGGGTCAGATAAACTTATGAATGCAAACCTCATAGAGGATTTTGCCGGTACTTACTCTGAAAATACATATGCAGAGCATCTTCAGAGCATTAACGGACAGACCGAAGAGGAAACAAAGAAGCTTCGTGCCGAAGAAGAGAATAAGATACGTGCCGTAAACAAGATCAGCGCTCTTATAGAAATGACTAAGAACGCAAATGTAAATCATGTTCCGATCACAAAGAACACGGTTACCGTTGATTACTTAAGAGGAAAATTCATTGATAAGAACGGTAACGGAGAAATGAACTCTGAGGGGGCGGCTCTTCTTGTGGATATCAAGAAGAACATCATCTTAAGCCAGCTGTATCAGAGCATAAGGGACGAGATAGTTGACACTTCAGCCGATGGTGAGATGAAGTTTAAGATCGAAGACAGATTCGTAACCAACGATAAGGCTGAGGTTAAGGAAGGTTATCTTTCAAAGGCTGAGGTTGAGGCTCTCTATACCCTTGAACAGCAGTACGGATCGAAGGTCTATGCGGATGAACTCATTCAATACGATCAGCAGGTTACCAGACTAGCCGAAACCTACAGAATAGACAAGAACGGAAGCTATCAGGGAGAGGATCCCCAAAACTCTACCGCAAAGGCCAAGGGCAGGTTGCTCAGACACAATTACAGCAAACTGTATGAAACATCCCTTTTAATGCAAGGCCGTCTTGACGAGACTTCATTCGGAAGCAACAATCAGGTTCTTGATGCAAACAATGCTCATGTCAATAAGACCAGATTAAGAGGAAGAAGATGGTTTGAAGAGGAGATATTCCAAGAGCAGGAGAGGATCCGATTGGCTGAGGAAGCCCATCTTAAAAAGATAAAGGAAGCTGAAGAAAGACAGAAGATGGATGAGGCGGAAAAGGCCAGGATACAGAAAGAGCAGATTGAAGATATTACAAATTACTTGAATATTATGAAAGATGCCGATTGGAAGGATCCTACTGTACTTAAAGACGAGTTATTCGACAAGCAGTTTAGGGAGACTATTGAGGAAAGCAGGAAACTGCAGAGTACAAAGGATATTCTTGACGAAACGTCCAGTGCTTATCTTAAAAGTAAGGTCGGTCTGGGTGATGATGTCGTCGGGTATCTGACAAGCACACTTACAAAGGATTTCCATATGAGTAAAGAGGAGGTTATGCGTTTTGTAGGTGATCTTCAAATATCTCAGATGGTGAGGGATGATCTGACCGCCCGGATCAAGACCGATATAGCGAATGGTAAGGTAGACGATAAAAATGATCCGCTTGAAGCCCAGCTTGCATATTATAAGAAGAAATATAAATGTAACACAAGCAGGGCATATTCGCTCTCCATTATGGCAGAATATCGTACGAGGATAATGTCGGTACTTTTCAAGATCCTGGATAATAATGTGGCTGATCTTGCGCCTGAGAGTCTTGTAAAGGGGGAGAAGCATCCTGCAACCTGGAGAAGCCGTGGCTGGCTTTATCGTAATACCAGTAAGACCTTTGATCTGGATAGTTTCAGCCTGAAAGAAGGTAAGGTTAATATCGTTCATGAGATCAAGGCTAATTATGTTGTGAACAAGATAATGAAGTTCATAAACTTTGATGACAACTGGTTATCAGATCTGAAAAAATTTAATATTAAAACCGCTACAAAGGCTGATAAGAGTAAAGAAAAGAATGAACTTGAATCGATGGCTGATATCGTAAAGAACAAGGATGACTTTGATCATATGTCCGCTAAATTCCAGTCGTTCTATAATGAATATAAGAATATCAAGCTAAGTGGAAAGGAAAAAGATCTGAAGTTTGACCAATGTTATGATATGCTTGAATTTATATTTGATTCAGTGGGCTATTCCGTTCGTCATCTAGAGCTTGAAAAGGGTAATCGATCAAAGACTGATATGGTCGGAAAGTTCATGAATGCATATCAATATGGTAAGACAACTGTTATTCCTGACGAAGACAGATTGAAATTCCGTGCTGAGTATCAGGATAGACATGAAAAAAGACAAAAGAATAAAAAAGCTTGACGTACAGATAATCTAAAATGATCTAGGAGGTAATATAAATGGAAGTAACATTTATAAATGAAAAAAATGTCCATCTGTTTGCGTCAATGATGGATGCAGATGATGTCCGTCTTATTCAGGAAGGCTCAGAGGCCATTGCCTTCGGCCTTGTGGATGACGGAAAGCTCTGCGGAGCTATTGCAGGTAAGGTGGAAGATAATATGTTTAACATTGATTCGATCTATGTTCTGCCCGCCTTCAGAAGACGCGGAGGTGCATCGATGCTTCTTACAAAGCTCAGATCCTATCTGGATACTGAAGAGTTTAATATGGGTTCAAGCGTTGTGATCGATGCGGTATATCCCGATAATGAACTGCTGTTTCCTTTTCTTGAGAGTATGGGTTACACAGAGTATGAACCTGCAGACAAAACCTATGTGATCACAGCTAAGGATATCATTTCCAGTGAGAGACTGGTCAAAGAGGTATTTGATGCCGGCAATACGTTCGAGGAGCTTGACGCAGACTTTCTTGATGAACAATACAAGTTCTTAAACAAACTGGATGTTCATCTTCCGGCAGAGGGCTTTAATGATCCTTCGATATGCCCTGATCTTAGCAGTGCATTTGTTCATAACGGAGCTATGTTTGCCTATCTTACGGTAAATTTTGCAGGCAATAATGAGTTTTATATTTCATCGCTGGCAAATATCTCAAAGATCCCCGAAATGACGCTCTTTGTCATCTGGAAGTCAGTGGATTCGCTTCTGAAGGGTATTGATTCCGGAGAGTACGATGGTGATACGAAGTTTTATATAACCACTACCAACAAGAATACGGAATCTTTGATACATCTGCTTTTTGATGCGATCCCTACCGTTACAAAGGCTTACCGTATGGGGCCTGCCTTTGACGAAGAGGTTGTGGGAAATGGAAACTACGAATACAAGCCAGATAACGGTATTATGGATCTCGAGGAAGAAGCTCTGGCCAACGAGGATTACGATACTCTTACCCTTATCGATATGAGAAAGATTCTTGATAAGATGGATGCTCTCGGGGCTATCGATCTTAAGGATATCAGGGCGAAGTATAAGAAAGAAGCCGCTAAGCAAGCAGCAGAGGATGGCGATGAATTCTTCTTTGATGATGAAGATGATGAAGAAGCTGATAAGATGGAAAAGGATGAAGAGGATATCTTCAAATTCAATTTCCCTGCCGGAGAGCTTACGGAGGCGGAGGCTGACCAGCTTAGGGAACAGATGGTAGAGGGTAACATCGTTCAGCGGATCCAGAAGAGATCAAATCAGTTAATGTAAAAAAATGATACTGTTCAGCCGGGGATGAAAAATTCTCCGGCTGAATTGGCTTTTTTTATTAATTATTCGTATAAATAAATGGTAGTGAAAAATACAATATTTAATTATTTAATTATTTAATTAATTTAAGAAAGGAATCAAATATTATGGACAACAAAAAATTTTCGACAGAAGATCTTGAAAATGTAAACGGTGGAGTAAACATCAAAAAGACAAAGACCGATATGTACAGCGGCTATCCGGTATACATCCTTCCCGAGGCCGGCTGTGCAGCCTGTGGAAACTCACACGCAACAATTGTTGTTGCAGACACATATACCGACGATGCCGGTGATACCTATGATGTATACCACTGCAGAACCTGTGGAGAGCATTATAAGGTTAAGAAGTAAACAGTTTTCAGTGCCTTTGCAAGACATTTAATAAACCCCTGCCTTTTTTCAAAAGGTGGGGGTTTTTGAACGAATTAGAATCAGAAGCTCGTCCGGGTGAACTGTTTCGGGGTGATACCTTTGTACTTGTGGAAGGTCTTGATAAAGTAACTTTCGTCATTAAAACCGCAGGAGATCGCGGCCTCCTTTATGGAGATGTCACGGGTGGAGAGCATCTCACAGGCACTCTCTATCCTGTAGTAATTCAGATAGTCAATGGGAGTGCGCTCTGTTACGGATTTAAAGTATCGGCAGAAGTACTTTGGGTTCATTCCGGCAATGCCTGCAAGATCATCGAGACTTATAAAGTTGTAATAATTCTCGGATATATAATCCAGGACATCCTTTATCGCTTTAAGACGCTCTGTCGCGAGAACCGGAGAATCAGGTACGCTGTACGCACTGTTTGACATTATCAGTCCCATAACCTGCAGAAGATAACCCTGCACCATATATTCGTAACCCGGTTTTCTTTCGGCAAGCGAATTGCAGAGAGAGGTTACGGTATCCGCTATATCCCTGTGATCTGTGGATATCAGCGTATTTACGTTTACCTTGTGATTAAGGATGTTGCTGATGAAAAGATTGTTCTGATTAGCGCCCTTCGAGAGGAGCGACATATCGAAGACCACGCAGTCGTACTGACATTTGCTTGGAGTGCCGCCATGGATGGTGCCGGCCGGGATAAAGATGACGTCTCCGGCTTTATAGCTTTCTGTATTATCATCCATAGTCATATGAAACTCGCCGTCGTTAATCTGAATAAGTTCATACTCCGTATGCCAGTGGTAGGGCATATAATATCTGGGAGAATGGGGTGTCTGATGATAATAGGCTATGGGGAAATTGAAGGTTCCCTGCTGGCGGTGTTCTTTGTAATCTATGTATTTCATATTGTTTTCCTCTGATGATAAAATATTGTACAGTTTTTAACGAGCCTCGCACAAATGCTGTGTTGCTCACGGCCTGTATACAGGGCTGAAAAAATATTATAAAAGTTAATTGATAAAAGTGAATATATTTATATTTTTTGACATTATATCACTTGCCTTTTGATACCGCAATAATTATACTGAATGATATATATGAGCGAACCGTTTTGCGATTTTGTTCGCTGTAACAATAGTTACATCTGTTTGTTACATCTGTTTAGGGAAGCTCATTTAATTAAAGTATTTTTAGGAGGTAAGACATGGCAAAAAACAGATACATCGGAGATTATCCCGCAATAGGAATCAGACCTATCATCGACGGCAGACAGGGCCCTTTGGGTGTTCGTCAGTCACTTGAGGATCAGACAATGGGTATGGCACAGGCTGCCAAGAAGCTCTTTGAGGAGAATCTCAAATATTCAAACGGCGAGCCCGTAAGAGTAGTTATAGCTGATACAACGATCGGTCGTGTTGCAGAGAGCGCAGCATGCGAGGCTAAGTTCAAGAAAGAGGGCGTTGCCATCACACTCTCGGTTACACCCTGCTGGTGCTACGGCGCAGAGACTATGGATATGAATCCCCTCACAATAAAGGCTGTCTGGGGTATGAACGCTACAGAAAGGCCCGGTGCAGTTTACCTTGCATCAGTTCTTGCAACATATTCACAGAAAGGTCTTCCCGCTTTCGGTA
>JAILOD010000281.1 GCA_024691015.1 Lachnospiraceae bacterium | reverse complement strand
CCCTTAACGGTACCTATAACTGCCTTTCCAACTGCTTCGTTTCCTGCCTCAAGAAGCTTCTGCTCGAGAATTGCTGTACCTGCGTTCATAGCTCTTGCTGCTACAAGTACTTCGGGAACGAATACTTCGTTCTTCTTAAACTTTTCACCTACAACCATCATACCTGACAGAAGACCTTCGTTAAGTATTACCTTGGGGTCCTCTCCCTCGTCAAGCGCCTGCTGAACAAGTGCCTTAACATTCTTTGCACGGCCCTTCTGCAGAAATTCGGAAATCTGTTGTGTAAGTTCGCTCATGATAAATATCCTCCTGATTTAATTTACTCATTAATTGGTAGCAATAATATCCCTTATATTATTTATAATAGTTAGTATAATATATAAAGTAATTACCTTTTGTAATTTCTTTATAAAGTTTGTAATTTCTTTGGTTAAGTCCTATAATGATATTACTATGAGTGAAGAAGCCCATTTATATAATCTTATATCAAAGGACCAGCTGACCGAGATACTGGAAGCTTTTGCGGAATGCACCGGCCTTAAGATCCAGGTGATAGACGAAAAAGGAACTGTCCTGCAATCTTCCGGAAATTCGTCTTCCTTCTGTCTGTCCTTTTCAAGACTGCGTCCAAGTGATGATTCCTGCCTTATGCAGCATCTTACCGCCGCAAAGCGAAGCGTAGATCTGGGTGAATCCTATATTTTTGCCTGCCATGCAAACTTAAACCACATCACCTTTCCTTTTTTATATAAAGGTGCTTTCTTAGGTGCGGTTCTTGTCGGCCCGTTTCTCATGGAAAAGCCGGATTCGCTTTTACTTGCCGATATCGCAAAACGCTACAACATACCTATGGAGAAGACTCTGGATCTTTATGATGATTCCACGGCCATTCCGTGTCTTCAACCCTCGCGCGTAACGCACATAAGCCGTCTTCTTACCTATTCGTTTAACGGTCTTCTACAGGATTCACAACTGACACTTTTAGCAAACCGTGACAAGATCCAGCAGCAGTCACGCATCAACGAATCCATACAGATGTATAAAAACAGCGGTGAAAAAGCACCCTCGACCTATCCTTATGAAAAGGAAAAGGAGCTGTTAAATTCTGCCAAAAACGGTAATATCAAAAAGACCAAGGCAATCCTTAACGACCTTTTGGGCTATGTTCTCTTTTCAAAGGGGAACGACCTGGACAATGTCAAGGCCCGCGCAATGGAGCTTTCTTCCCTTCTGTCCAGAGTTGCGATAGAGGGCGGTGCCCAGACCGACAGTATATTAAAGATAAACAACCGTTTCCTTATGGACTTAAGCACCATAAACAACATGGATAATCTCTGCCTTAAGATCCAGGAAATTGTCGTGACCTTTGATGAAGCCATGTTCCATCAGATCCCCGGAAAGAACGGAGAGATAATCCGTCATGCCTTTTCCTATATATCCGACAACTACTCAAAGCGGCTTACACTGGAAGAAGTTGCCGAGGTTGTTCACTTAAACCCCTCTTACTTTTCAACGCTTTTCAAAAAATCCTCAGGATCTTCTTTTCGTGAATACCTTAACATGGTACGTATCGAAGCCAGCAAGCATCTTCTTGAAAGCACAAGCTACAGTCTCATCGATATAGCGATCGCCGTAGGCTTTGAAGACCAGAGCTATTTCACAAAGGTGTTCAAAAAATACACGGGGCTCACACCCAAACAATACAGACAGTAAATGCCCCAGCCGTTACTTGCCGGGGCGTTATATTGTTTATCCGATCAGTCCAGATGATATACTTCCTCCATACCGGACCAGAATTCGCCTTCCTTGCGGTCATCGAGCGGCTGCATCAGAGGCTTTACAACATCCCACCAGGCCT
Source organism: Lachnospiraceae bacterium (assembly GCA_024691015.1). GTDB lineage: Bacteria > Bacillota > Clostridia > Lachnospirales > Lachnospiraceae > NK4A144. The sequence continues at coordinate 1,920 of JAILOD010000281.1, read as the reverse complement.
GGGTATTAGGATCGGCTGCCATCTTGGCCATATCAGCCTCAAAATCATCTCCGTCATACTCATAATATGCAAACAGATAATCACCCCTTGAATATATTGAATAATTCTTAAGATGACATTCCTTTATCATCTCATTAACACCCGGCATCGGATTTGCGTGCCATTTTTTGTAATTCTCGAGATCCTTAACCTTTATCATCTCGCCGAATCTTCTGACTGCCATTTTTTCCTCCTTTTCAGCGTAAACCGCTGAGTTTTATATTAATAGATCTTTGTTGCCTCATCAAAAAGTGCCTTGATATTTGCGGGCGGTACATCGGGCATAATAGCCTCATGGCTGGGAGAAATGATAAGGCCTGTAGGGAAGATGGTTCTTAATTCCTTAACCTTTGCCTTAACATCATCGGGACTTCCGTTTACAAGAAGATCCTGTGTATCTACGCCGCCGCAGAAGGAAACCTGTCCGGCGAATTTGTCGTGAAGGTTCTTTGCATCCATATCTGCCGCAAGAGCCTGGATAGGATGGATGGCATCCACACCTGCCTCGATGAGATAGGGAATTGCATCTATAATTGAACCGCAGGAATGATATATAACCTTAAGTCCGTAAGAATGAGCCTGCTCAACAAGCTTCTTTGCACCGGGGAATACGAAATCGCGAACACAATCGGGAGATATCATAAGTCCTCTCTGACTTCCCATATCATTACCGATAAGAACGGCATCAAGCTCACCCTTTGTAGCCTCGAAGAAGATTTCGTTGGCCTTCAGATAGAAGTCAACGATCTTTTTATCAACTGCCTCGTATATCTCGGGATTTGCGAGCATATTCATAAGGGCTGTCTCCATTCCGAAGGAAGCGCAGGCATCCTGAAAATGTGCGGACCATGCCATTGCAAGACGAACCTTATCCTTGGGTGCCATCTGAACGCGGCGACGGCACTCTTCGGGATCGATATATTTTGAGGGATCGGGCCATTCAAAGAAATCCAGATCCTCAAGCTCTTCGGCATCCTTAAAGCAGCCGTCTGCAGTAAGGGTTCTGTTCTCGGAATCCACATTTCCGTCCATATACCAGTCAAAGGCTGCGTAGATGGCATCGGCATTGGGTGCATTGTAGGGATACTCAACCGCATAAAAATCATCACCGATAGCAAGCTTTAATTCGTGCAGATTCTTTACGCCGTAATACTCAAAAAGAGCGGGCTGGGAATTGATATCGGGCATTCCGAGCCAGGCTGCGGGACGATCTACGGGTTCCCTGTTAATGGTTGCGAAAAATCTTTCTCTACTGTTCATTATCTCCTCCTTAATTTTAATCCGAAGATATTATTTACAAATATAATTGCTTATTCCAAAACAAGGCTTGAGCAATTTTCACTATTACACATCTAATTATAAGTATTTGCTTTGTCGGTTTTCAACAACGAAGATTATATTAATTTAAGCGTTTAACCAAAATTATTGACAATTTAACCGGGTTGTGGGATGGTTTAAACAGGCTTATTTTTATGATATTCTTTTAATAATCATTTTCTGGAGGAATTATGGCTACACTTAAAGAAGTTGCCGAAAGAGCCGGCGTGTCCATTGCAACGGTCTCTTATTGCATAAACGGAAAAAAGAACCTCTCTCCGAAAACCATGCTTAAGGTGCGTAACGCGATAGAGGAGCTTAACTATATACCCAATCTGTCTGCCAGAAACCTGAAGGTATCGACCACCGATGAGATCGGCGTCATCCTTCCCAACCTGGACGACTCCACAAACTCCGACATTTTAAAGGGTATCCTTTCTGAAGCAGATGCCCAGAACATGACGGTAAACATCGCCTGCACCTATAACAACCCTCACAATGAACAGGCCTTCATCAAAAAATACATCAGCAAAAACTATGCGGGCATAATCCTGATGACCTGCC
>JAILOD010000272.1 GCA_024691015.1 Lachnospiraceae bacterium | reverse complement strand
CTACTCCGAGTCCTCTTGAGTTTAACTTCTCGATCTGGAGATCGATCTTGTTGTTTGCGAGAGAATCTGCACCAACGTGGAGTGAAAGTGAAAGCGGGCTCTGTACGGAAACGTTTGCCTTTGTGATCGTCCAGGAAACTTTTCCTCCCTCCCAATCTGTATCTTTTGTTACTGCTGATCCTGCGTGACTTGTCTCATTATCCGATATGGTTCCTATTTCATTTGCCTTATTAAGGGCTGCAGTCATTTTTGCGTAAAGACCTTCATCTTCGTCTAACACTTTGCTTTCTGCAATCTGATTGTCGCTGGCATCACCTACAAGAGCTCCGTCCTGAACTATTGAATATACAACACCACCGATATCGTATGTATCTCCGGCCTTAAGACCGTTGATCTTCTCTACTTCCTCAGCTGTAAGAGCGAATGTAACCGTTGTAATGGTTGACTTTGTGTCTGCATTAAGGATTGTTGCATCTGTAGTTGTGAAGGTTCCGTTGATACCTGCACTCTTTGCATTAAGGTTCTTTCTGTATACACCGTCTGCCTCGTTCGTTGAACCCTTTAAGAGGTAGGTCTCGTTAAACTTTGTTGTTTCTGAAATTCTATCTATTTCTGTTGTAAGCTGATCGATCTCGTCCTGTACGTTCTGACGATCCTTCTCACTCATTGTTCCGTTTGCTGCCTTTGTAGCAAGCTCATCCATTCTCTGGAGCATATCCTGAACTTCACTGAGTGCACCTTCAGCTGTCTGTACTGAACTGATACCGTCCTGTGCGTTTGAAGAAGCCTGTGTAAGACCTCTGATCTGACGTCTCATCTTTTCTGAGATTGAAAGACCTGCTGCGTCATCTGCTGCACGGTTGATCTTGTAACCTGATGATAACTTCTCTGTTGATGATGCTACTGACTTTGTTGTGATCCCTAACATTCTGTTGGAATTCATTGCTGTGAGATTGTGCTGTACTACCATAATTGTTTCCTCCCTGAATTATGTTGTTTTTTCTCGTTTAGGATGGCTTCCTTTCCATCTGTGAATTTTCACTTTTCCGGCCGCCATCCTTGGCAGCAATGGTTCCGTCCATTTTTTTATTTGAAGTATTAGGAACCTGTAATTTATTTGTTCTGACTTATATATCGGAACAGAACAAAAATACTTAAGAGCAAAATCAAAAAAAATCTGATTTTTTTCAAAAAGTCTTAAAAACCCTTGTATTTAGCGGCTTTCCGGACCACATCATTTTCTCACATACCTCTTTTTCTTCTTAATATATACAACATCCTGCTCGATTTTTCTTGACCAAATATCTTCTGGTGACTTATCACTTCTATATATTAAACATGACTTTTCACTATGAATATCCTATATGCCCTATACAAGCTTTTTCTCTCCCCAGGGCATACTCTCTCGCGTATCTTCTCCTCCCGATCTGACTTGTTTATGCCTTATTTACACTTTTTCTCCACTTAAGGCATACGCTTTCGAAGATCCTTCCCTCCCGATCTGACTTGTCTATGCCTTATTCATGCATTTTCTCCACTTAAGGCATACTCCTTCCCGAATCCTCTCCTCCCTGGTCTGAATTTCTATGCCTTATTTCCACTTTTTCTTTATATTAGGCATACATCACTCAAAATCACATAAAAAAGCCGGCCCCGGGCGGGGCCGGCAAAGACTTCCGGACAATTCAAATACAATTGAAAAGGGCCGGAGCTAAAAGCTCCGGCCTTCTCTTACGTACGTTTAACTAACCGATATATATTGTTAGAAAAAGTGTATTACGCGGGTTGTGATTCTCTAATTATCTTAGCCGAGGATCGAAAGAACGCCCTGGTTAGACTGATTAGCCTGTGCAAGCATTGACTGACCTGCCTGCTGAAGGATCTGGTTGTTAGAGAATTTAACCATCTCTGTAGCCATATCTGTATCACGGATCTGGCTCTCAGCTGCTGTGGTGTTCTCAATTACGTTATCAACGTTCTTGATCGTGTGCTCGAGTCTGTTCTGAACAGCACCGAGTGCGGATCTCTGCTCTGATACCTTGTTGATGGCATCTGAAATAGCATCGATTGCGAATGTAGCGTTCTGAGCTGATGTACCGGTAACCTTAAGTCCCTCTACACCAAGTCCTCTTGCGTTCATCTTCTCAACCTGAAGGTCGATCTTATTGGTTGCATTTGAATCTGCACCAACGTGGAGTGAAAGTGAAAGAGGAGTCTGAACGGAAACTGTTGCCTTTTGAATAGTCCAGGTGTACTCTGCTTCGCTGTCAAGAGTTCCGCTAACTGTAGGACCTGTAACGCTTCCTGCAGTACTTGTTGCATTTCCGTCAACTGTTCCGATAGCATTTGCTCTTGTAAGAGCATCTGTCATCTTTGCAAGTAAGTTTGACTGAAGATCCTCATCTGCAACGATCTGATTGTCGCTTGTTCCTACATTGGTTCCCTCTGCTACGATAGAGTAAACTACACCACCGATATCGTATGTGTCGCCTGCCTCAAGGTTGTTGATCTTCTCAACTTCTTCATCAGTAAGCTTGAAGGATACGGTTGTTATAGATGTCTTTGTATCGGGATTAAGAACAGATGCATTTGTTGTTGATGTAAATGTTCCGTTGATACCTGCGCTCTTTGCATTAAGAGCCTTCTTGTAAACACCGTCTTTGGAGTTCGTTGATCCCTTTAACAGATAGGTCTCGTTGAACTTTGTTGTTTCTGATACACGGTCGATCTCAGTTGTCAGCTGATCAATTTCATCCTGTACGTTCTGACGATCAGTCTCACTCATTGTTCCGTTAGCTGCTTTAGTTGCCAGCTCATCCATTCTCTGAAGCATGTCCTGAACTTCACCGAGTGCACCTTCAGCTGTCTGTACTGCGCTGATACCGTCCTGAGCGTTTGCTGATGCCTGTGTGAGTCCACGGATCTGACGTCTCATCTTTTCGGAAATTGAAAGACCTGCTGCGTCATCTGCTGCACGGTTAATCTTGTAACCTGATGATAACTTCTCTGTTGACTTTGAAACCTGTCCCTGTGTGATGCCCAACATTCTGTTGGAATTCATTGCTGTAAGATTGTGCTGTACTACCATAGTTTTTTCCTCCTTGAAATTATAATCCTATGTCCTTATAAGATTCGAACTGCCGTACGCTACAGTTCATTTGTGTTTCTTGACTTATATATCGGACAGTTTTTGAATTACTTAAGTCCTTTTTTATAAAAAATATTGTATTAATTTAAATACAATCACTTAAGTCTGAAATCAGCTCCCATATCCTCGAGATTCGCCACCTTCTTCCAGTAATCATTGAACTTATCAATATTTCCCTCATTTACATCTGCCCACAGTGTGGGATACACTCTCATTATAAGACCATTTGGATCCTTTGTCTTATACGGATTGTTTCTGTAATCGGGAAAAAGCTCATTAACCGTCTCCTGCATTTCCTTAACTCTGGCCACCGTATATTTGTGATCCCTTCTGGCGGAATACATGAAAGACCTGAAAAAATAATTATGAATAAAGACCATTTCCATCTCTCTGGGATATTCATCCACAAAACCCTTGGCCTTTAATTCGAAATAAAGCTCCAGCCAGCATCTGGCATTATCGTCTCTGTGGCTGGCATCCATAGCAAGATTGTAACAGGTACTCTCCTGGTTCTGGTAATAACGGTAAAGATATTCATTTAATATGTAATATCTTTTTACCGCCATATATGCCGGATAAGTAAAGAGGCTTTCCTCATCAAAGATCCCTTCTGCATAACGAAGCTTGTTCTTTAATATGAATTCTCTCTCATAAAATTTATTCCAGCAGCCCCTGATGATCTTATCCGAAAAGATAAAATAAATCCTGTCCATTCTGGAATTGATCTCTATCATCTCATCAGGTTTACCGCTCTTTGTATCGGTAACATCATCCGGTCTGCCCTCAAATACATATTTGAAAAGATAACCTGTGATCTCTGCGCGGTTCTGCTTGGCCGCACGATATAATTTCTCGAGAGCATTCGGAACCAGATAATCATCGGCATCCTGATAGCAGACATACTCACCTGTAGCATACTCAATGGCAATATTCCTTGCCGCCCCCTGCTTCATATTCTGTTCAAGCGGAATCAGACAGATATTCTCCGGATACTTCTTCTCATACTCCTGAAGCTTCGCGAGCGTACCATCCGTAGAACAGTCATCCACCATAATAACTTCTACATTCTCTTCGAAGCCAATGGTCTGTTCCGTCAGATACTTCATACATCTGTCCACAAACTTCTCTACATTATAACAAGGTATGATAACGCTGACCTTCTTCATTATGAAGCTCTCCCTTCAAATTCCTACATAATATATTAAACCAAAACCAGACATCCCGCAATCCCCGACAGGTTTCCGGGCTTATATTTTCACGTCGTATTCTATAAAAAACGGGCACTGCAAAAGCAGTGCCCGGACCAAAATCACTTTTTCTTATCCACGAAGAATGAATCTATTTTATTTATCCGACGCATATTATCGGAATACGCATTAGCCACCTTAACCGATGTCCTCTTGCCCTTAAGCTCCATGCGTCTCGCACGAAATTTATTCTGAACGGTCTCCCTGTTTCTGGCCTCCACAGCCTCAATACGAACAGTCTTCTCGCTGATCTTACCAATAAGCTCCTGCATGGCCTTAATCTCGGCCCTGTACTTATCCTTATTGATCCCAAGCTCAGCCTTTACCCTGGAATAAGTATCCTCAAAACCATCATCCAAACGGTCCAGCCTCTCAATAAGAACAGACTTCTTATCCATATTCTCATTAAAAGCCTTAAGATCCGTATTATCCTCTGCAAGCAGAGCAGTCTCCCTATCATCGACAGCTTCGATCTCTTCCAGTATTTTAAGCTTTTCCTTCAGACTGTCAGTCAGAATGTTAATATATACATTATCCATTTATTTTATCACGCCTGTTTCATCTGACTGTTACCGGCTGCAGCCGCCTTCATAACCTCTTTCCAGTTATCTCTCATAGAACGGAGATGCTCGGCTATCTCTTCAAGAATAACCTTATCCTTTGAAATACTAGCATCCAGAAGCCTCTCAAGAAGATAATCATAGATCCTGTCAAAATCCTTGGCAACCTCATACTTGTGATCCAAAGTCACCTTAAACTCACCGATAACTCTCTCAACCTTCTTGATGTTTGCATTAGCACTCTCATAATCCTTCTCTTCAACCGCATGGATCGCCATATTGGTGAACTTTATCCCGCCTTCATAAAGCATGAGCGTAAGTTCTGCGGGAGAAGCGGTTAAGATCTTGTTCCTCTGGTACTGCTGTGCGTAAGTATTCATGTTCATAATCATTTTAGTCTCCGTTCCGTCTGTCATTCTTCGTGGACAAACTGTTTTATTTTTTATTTCGTGCTTAATATTATTTTAATTAACTGCCTAACAAAGAAGAAATAGCATTCTGCTTTTCCTGAAGCTTAGCCAGTGCCGTCTCCATTGCGGCGAACTTGTCGTAATAGGAATCCTCGAAATCCGCAAGCGATTCTTCCTCATCGGCAATGTCGCTCTCAAGATTATCGTATTCTTCCTGCAGGGTCTTGTCATCATACATACTGTAAACACTTCTGTATTCCGAATGCTTTGTAGCCTCTGTAATCTGCTTATACAGGTTATTCGACAACTGGGTAAAGAATGAAGTAACCGTTTCGGGATCAGTAGCTATCATGGTCTTCAGCTTATCTTCATTTCCGCTGGTATTGGTATCATCCTCATCCCCGTCTATATGATAAACACCCTTTTCGTTATCACCTGCCAGAAAATAACTTAAGGTACCTATACCGAAGCTTGAAAGCGAATAGCTTGAATCGCCAACCTCGAACATAGAAGACATTGCATCCTTGAACATCCGGATGTTTTTGTTTAAGCTCTCGTCTCTTCTTAAGAGACCGCTCTTTATCTTCTCATTCCACTTCTCTATCTCATCCTCGCTCATTGCGGATTTCTCATCATCCGTAAGAACATCATATGAAGAAGAACTTTCAGCATTATATTTCTCATCCATTTCCTTAATGAGTTCATTGTACTCACTGAAGAAATCCTTGATCATATCGTAGATCGCATCAACATCGGAAGATGTCGACACATTGGTCGTAATATAATCACCATTGGTATCCTTTTCCGAAACCGACTGGGCTGTAATTGAAAGCCCGTTTATCGAAAATGTATTTGTACTGGATTCAAACTCCGCACCGTTAAGATAGATTATCGCATCCTGTCCATCGATGTTGTTCCAGGCACCTGCAATCTCGTTCTCCTCATCATCGGTAGCTCCGCTGGCAGAAAGACCAAGATTTGCAAGAACTGCAAGACCCTCATCGGAATCAGCGGTTATGTCAAAATCCGCATCCGCTCCGCTCTCCTTGGAACTCAGGAAGAATCTCTGATTTGTAGCATCATAGGAAGCGTTGATCCCTTTCTCAGCAAAAGCACTTGCAACCTGTGTAAGAGTCATACCCTGATTAAGTGTGATCTCTTCATAATCACCGTCCGCACTTGACTTTATCTTAACTGTAACCTCATCCTCCGAAGTTAATGCTCCAAGCTTATAAAGTGTTGTATCTCCGCTTGAAGCGTCGGAGCTTGCGATCTTCCCACCTGTTATATATCCGCTCTTTGCAAGCTGCTTAACGGCCAAGGTCTGTGTTCCGATAACGGCCGATGAAGATGCACTGACCGATGCAATGGAAGAATCGACGATGCTGGCTTTCATCTTATTAAAGGAGCCTTCGTTTCTCATATTGTCCAGCGTCTTTGAATAGAAGCTGTACATCTTTGTATTGAGCTCCTTCCAGATATCCTGCTTCCACTCGGTCTTCTGGAGAGTGCCCTTCATTTTATCCACTTTTGTACTTTTTGCCTGTACCAGCTGCTGGACTATTGAATCCGTGTCCATACCTGATATCATACCTGACATTCTTATTCTATCTGACATATGCTTCTGCCTTTCCACCCGGCTTTGGGTTAAAAACTATTTCCTCCGCCTTAAGGATCATCTCTTCTCATCAACCAGGATTCCCGCCATCTCCCATACACGGGCAAGCATATCGAGAGTTTTTTCGGGAGGAAGCTCTTTTATAACTTCCTTTGTGGTCTTATCCACGATCTTAATGGTGATCCTGTTTGTCTTATCGTGAATTCCGAAAATAGCCTCGGAGTTCTGATTGATCATTTCTTTATTTAAGTTCTCAACAGCCCTTTTGATCTCTTCGTTTGTAGATTTGCTGGAACTGTTTTCTTCATTATTTTTATTATTCTCTTCTTTATTTGATGCAGATTCAGCTACCACGATCTTTTCGGGTGCCGAGGCTTCCTTTGAAGAATCAGCCGAGGCGTTCTCTGATGCGTTAACCTGGGCTGCACTTGATGTATTGATAGCAAACTGGTTTGTTGTTAAACCTACCTTATTAATTCCTGCCACTTTTATTCACCTCCATGTATAAAAGACAGTGTACATTCATCTTCTGAAATTATTATCGGACTTATCAATTCAAAACTTTATAGCAAATTTTAAATTTCCGAAAAAATAAATGACGTCTTTTTAAATCCCAAATAATTCATTAGCATAGTCAGATAATAAAAGGGCAGTCCGAACAAAACGGACTGCCCTGTCCCTTTAAAACAAAAGGATAAACGGTGAAGATCAAAACAACTTTGACAAAGCCTTTACGCTCTCTTCCGTAGCGGAGCTCTTGTTAGCCTCCTGGATCTCAAGATAAATTTCTTTTCTGTACACGGGAACTTCCCTGGGTGCAGATATCCCCACCTTTATCTGATCACCTTTTATATCAAGAATAGTGATCTCTATGTTGTTGTTTATAACCAGTGATTCATTCTTTTTTCTGGAAAGAGTAAGCATTATTTGTTCTCCTCTCCAGCCGCTTCCTTCGCAGCTTTTAAGATTTCATATATAGGGAATTTGATCTGATAATCACCGTCTAAGATTATCTGTGCTCCTTTAAGAGAATCTGCATTGATGATAAACGGTGCCATAAGATTAACCGTCATCTTTTCGATCTCGTGAGGAACCGTGATGGTAACCAGAACTATGGTATTGTCGGAAGTGAATTCCCCAAGCCCCGATAAAAGATCATCCTCAACAACAGGATTATAATCCTTCTTTACGATAAGAGGATTTACAACCGGCATTGCAAAATTGGGCTCATCAAGACTTACCAGATAACCCAGCCCGCTGCCTGCATTATCGATATCGTGCATAAGAGCAAACTTTGTCATTTCGGGAAAGCCTACGATACCTCCGGGAAAGGTAATGATCTTGTCATCGGCTATTGTAACTTTTCCAAAGATTTTTGTGGTTACTTCCATTTTAGTTTTACACTCCTTCTCCTTACATCCTTATATGGGTAATGCTTGTTTATTATAACACTATTTATATCGTTTGAACAATCCTTGTATTATCAGATATAGTTTACAAGCGACTGCTGTGCGATCTTTCCTGTTGCTATAAGTGCTGCGTTGTAGGCAAGCTGTGCTGCGGATACTTCAACGGTTACATCCGAAATTTCTACATTCTCGTTATCCGATGCCTGGGTTGTGACCGTAGCCTTATTCTCAGAGAGCCTGTTCTTTATTATCGTAAGCCTGCTTGCTGATGTACCTGTCGTTGTACCTGCGAGATTTGCCGCATCAAAGTATTCCTGAGCCTTTGTTACGCCGTTTGAAAACATCTTTGTCATTTTCTGGGTTGCGTAATCCAGCTCTTTATTGGCTGCATTTAAAAGCAGCGCGATCCTCTCCTGATCACTCTCGCCGTAGGTAACGGTATCCTCCTGCATAGCCTTTAACTTGTCGACCTTCTTCTGAGCCGCATTTACATCCTCTATAGCAAGCTCCAGCTCTTCAACATCCCTGCCAACTGCATGTACAAAAAGCTCGTTCGCATTTGTATTTATCGTGATCTGCTGGCCTTCACTGACCGTAAAGTTGATCTTCTGATTATAGCCCGTGGGATCGCTATTGTAGTCAATTGACGTATTTTTCTTACCCTTCTCTGTACATTTAAAATAATGCTCAGGTTTAAGATCCCCTACCTGCCATTCGGACTTGTCGTAGGTAATTGAAAGTTCTCCGGCTGCAAGCTGTGATCTTACAACTGCTCCAAAAACCATATTTCCCGTCGTTGTGTTAAGGTATATGGCAGTAGGATTGACAATTTTCCCATCACTGGTGGGAATGCTCGCATCATCACTGACTTCAATTATATCAAACGAAGTACCATCAGAACGTTGTGCACTGAAGGTTCCACCCTCGGAAGATGTATCAATATTGTCATAGGCAAGTCTCAGGCGATATACCTCGTCATAAACATGGTCAACCGTTGTTTCATCCGTTGTTGATGAAGAAAGGTCCGTGATATCCGCATCAGTTACAACACGCTTCATAAAGCTGTAGGACTCAACATCATCTATATCAA
>JAILOD010000254.1 GCA_024691015.1 Lachnospiraceae bacterium | reverse complement strand
AGCAGGTTATCCTTAACACCTGGTACGGCGGAGAGATGAAGAAGGGTATGTTCTCAATGATGAACTATTACCTTCCTCTTCAGGGAATGGCTTCAATGCACTGTTCAGCAAACACAGATATGGACGGAAAGCATACAGCTATCTTCTTCGGCCTTTCAGGTACAGGAAAGACAACTCTTTCAACAGATCCCAAGAGACTTCTTATCGGTGATGACGAGCACGGCTGGGATGACAACGGCGTATTCAACTTCGAGGGCGGCTGCTATGCAAAGGTTATCAACCTTGATAAAGAGTCTGAGCCTGATATCTATAACGCCATCAAGAGAGATGCTCTTCTTGAGAACGTTACTGTTGATAAGGACGGAAAGATTGATTTCGCTGATAAGTCAGTTACAGAGAATACACGTGTATCTTATCCTATCGAGCATATCGAAAAGATTGCAAAGAACGTTAATAAGATCTCTTCAGGTCCTGATGCTGAAAACGTAATCTTCCTTTCAGCTGATGCGTTTGGAGTACTTCCTCCCGTATCAATCCTTACACCTGAGCAGACTCAGTATTATTTCCTTTCAGGATTTACAGCAAAGCTTGCAGGTACAGAGCGTGGTATCACAGAGCCTACACCTACTTTCTCGGCTTGCTTCGGACAGGCATTCCTTGAGCTTCATCCTACAAAGTACGGTGAAGAGCTTGTTAAGAAGATGCAGAAGAGCGGAGCAAAGGCTTATCTTGTAAATACAGGATGGAATGGCACAGGAAAGAGGATTACCATCAAAGATACACGTGGAATCATTGATGCTATCCTTAACGGAGATATCAAAAATGCTCCTACAAAGAAGATTCCTTACTTTGATTTTGAGGTTCCCACAGAACTTCCCGGAGTTGATACAGGAATTCTTGATCCCCGTGATACATATGCTGATGCATCTGAGTGGGATAAGAAGGCTCAGGATCTTGCCGGACGTTTCATAAAGAACTTTAAGAAATATGAGACAAATGATGCAGGTAAGGCTCTTGTTGCAGCAGGTCCCAAGATCTGATAAATATCTTCAGTATTTTAAAGGCCGTTCCCTTAGGTGGGGACGGCCTTTTATTATCGCCGGACGAGTAGGGTGCGATTACATCTTCCATACTCGATTATTTGTTAAGAAAAAAGAACTGCCACATTTGTGACAGTTCCCGTTAACAAAACTCACCTGAGAGCTTAGGCTATTTGCGACTCAGGATGAAATTCCTGCTGATAAGCCTTATATTCATCGATTTCCTTATCGGTAGCAGGTCTTACTGCCTCTGATCCGCAATCGGGGCAGTATTTACTTGAATTTAATTTGGGAAAAGTGTATCTGCACTCTTCACATGTACATATCATCATCTTGTGTATGCCTCCCTTTATTGAACTCAAGATGTAGTATATTACCATAACGTTTGTGATGTAAATAGCATAAATAAAAAATAGTGATTATGTGAACAGGAAATTTTTTCGTCCTGATCAAAAACATTGAAATAAAGCCCTCAAAAGGCTTTATAGACAAATACGAATGTGTCACTTATAATTAAATCGATGGGTTTTTTTATGAGATTGTCTATACATAGGGGTGGAAAATGGATAAATCCGAATCAAATGTAAGAATCAGAAGGCCGATAAGGAAAAAGGTTCAAAAGGTTACTCTGGCAATAGTGCTTGTTTCCGTAGCTATTGTTTTTATTGTCGGACTCATAGCGATGTATTTTATTAAGAGTCTTGGAGAAAAAGCCCTTACAGATCAGATGGGGAATAATCTGGAAGAAGTAGTCAGGAACAAGGCCGACCTGGCTGCATCTGAGTTTGGCAAATTTGCGGGATATATTGATTTCCTCGGTGATTATACCGAAGAAATGTACTATAACAAAGAGATGCTGACCGGGATTGGTGTTGAGATAAATCCGCCTCTTCCAACTACAGGAGAGGATGAACTGGCACTTACGAGAACAATTGCCAACAAGAGTGTGAGTATTAAAGATCCTGTTATTTATGATCAAATGCTGTTTTTAAGTAATCTGGAGCACGTTTTTGATCCTATCATAAGAGAAAACAGAGATATAATACAGACGATTTATGTAAGTACAAAAGAAGGCCTTATGGTTTCTTATGATGCCTGGTCATATATTGCGGTACCTGAACCTCCCGATACCGAATTTTATTATGAGTACAGGGAAAGAAACTGGTTTGTGCAGGGGAAATCTACTGAAGGTGTATATTTTACAGATGCTTATCCGGACGGACAGGGTCGTGGTCTGACGATCACCTGTGCTCGTGCCATAAAAGATGAAAAGGGTGAATTTGCAGGAACAATGGCACAGGACTTAAGTATCACCGGAATATATGATAAGCTGGTAGACCTTGATCTGGGGGACGGAGCGTATGTTCTGCTCGCAGATAAAAACGGAAAGATCATTTCTCCGGATGATGATTCGCTTATGCTTAAGGATGATCCGGGTATTGATGAATATGTTCTGAGTGAGATGGCAAGCAGAAATACCGGAGTCCATCTTACAAAAGGCGGAGTTTATTATATATATGCTCCTGTTGAAGGTATGGATTGGGGACTTTTGGCTCATGTCCCTAAGGAACTTGTAGTTATGCCCGTACGCGCTATGGATCAGGTTATTCTGTTTATGATAATGCTATTCGTAGTAGTGGTGATGGTTGTTTTTATAAATGTGTTCACCATCATTAATAGTTTTTCAAAAAAGCTTACCGATCCGATCGTGGATCTTGAGTCTGATGTAAAGGAGATTGCCGCAGGAAATCTGGATAAGAGGGCAAAGGTTTATGATAATGATGAAATAGGAGACCTTGCTGAGAAATTTAATGAGATGGCAGTTGCCCTTAAGAACAGGATCAAGGAGATAACAAGTATTACGGCTGAAAGAGAGAGACTTAATGCGGAAATAAATGTTGCGGCGAAAATACAGGAAGATATGCTGCCATCCGTTTTTCCCGCTTTTCCTGAGAGAAAAGATTTTGATATTTATGCTTCGATGCATCCTGCAAAGGAGATCGGAGGAGACTTTTATGATTTCTATCTTATAGATGACGATCATCTTGCACTTGTTATGGCTGATGTTTCCGGTAAGGGGATGCCTGCTGCAATGTTTATGGCAACAACCATGACACTTATTGAAAATACAAGTAAGTCGGATTCTTCTCCGTCTAAGATTCTGGAGATTGTGAATGAAGGACTTTGCAGGAAGAATAAAGAAGGTCTGTTTGTTACCGTATGGTTGGGTATTCTTAATTTATCAACCGGAGATCTGTTGTACTCCAGTGCAGGACACGAATATCCTGTACATAAAACGGAAGATCTTGATTATATGATCATTGTATCTGAAAACGATCCTCCTTTGGGTACAGAGGAAACCATGACTTTTGCAGAAAGAAAACTTAAGCTTTTGCCCGGTGACAGCCTGTGTCTGTATACTGACGGGGTTACGGATGCAAAAAATGCAGAAGGCGAAAGGTATGGCATGGAACGTGTTGTAATGGAGCTTGATGAGAAAAAGGATGAGTCTGCAAAGGCTCAGGTTATTGCTGTAAATGATTCCGTTAGGGAGTTTTGCGGCGATATGGATGCTTTTGATGATATTACGATGCTGGTTCTTAATTATTTCGGAAAATAGACAACGTCCGGTTTCATATGGCGTTCATAAGAGTCGCACGGACATAACGGAAGTGGAATATGTAAATCGAGACCGGTTTATGTTAAAATGTCCGGAGAGATAATACCCGGGGGTAAAGTTGATCGGGAGATAAGGTAGGTTTGGGGATATGCCTAAAGGATCCAATCAAAAACTGAAGCTTTATTATCTGCAGAAGATAATGATGGAGCTTACGGATGACGATCATGGACTTTCGATAGCACAAATTAAAACAGAACTTGAAAAATATGATGTCAGTGCTGACAGAAAAAGCCTGTATACGGACCTGGAAGCGTTACGTGTCATGGGTCTGGATATAATAGGTGAGCAGGTGGGGAAAAACTATTACTATCATGTCGGAGAAAAACAGTTTGAGATTGCTGAGCTGAAGCTATTAGTGGATGCTATCCAGTCTTCAAAGTTTATCACCGCAAAGAAATCCAATCAGCTTATTAAAAAGCTTGAGGGCTGTGCCAGTAAGTACGAAGCATCACAGCTTCACAGACAGGTCGAGGTTACGGGGCGTATAAAAACCATGAACGAAAGCATCTACTATAATGTGGATGAAATATACGGTGCGATCAATAATAACCTTCAGATCAGTTTTTCATATATGAAATGGAATCATGATAAAAAACTTGAGCTAAAGAAGAAAGAGCCTTATGTTGTAAGCCCTTGGGCACTTCTTTGGGAGGATGAAAACTACTATCTGGTTGCTTATGACCCCAAAGCCATGAAGATCAAGCATTTCAGAGTTGATAAAATGCGGGGCATTCAGAAAATTGATAAGAAAAGAGAAGGAAAAGAAGCATTCGGAAAATTCGATATTGCTTCATACTCCAAAAAGAATTTTTCGATGTACGGTGGAAACGAAGTGAAGGTTAAGCTTCAGTTTTCTGAAGAGCTTGTGGGGGTAATTATTGACAGATTCGGTAAGGATATAAATATTACAGCCGGAAAAAACGGTTATACCACTACAGTCAGTGTGGCTGTAAGTAATCAGTTTTTCGGTTGGGTATTCGGCCTGGGCAGCGGTATAAAGATTATGGGGCCGCCAACGGTCGTTAGCAAATACAAAGCAGCTATCAGTGAAGTCGGTCAGCTGTATTAAACCTGAAAAGAGAGCGCGTAATGAATGTTAAGAATTGCAAACGTTGTAATAAAATATTCGAAGCAGCCTTTGGCTTTGAAACCATATGTCCTGCTTGTAAAGAAGCTGAAGAGGAAGAATATAAAAGAGTTAAGGATTTTGTATGGGATCATCCGGGTGTTACAATAAATGAGGTTGCGGAAATATGTGACGTGGATCCTAAAATGATCAAGGAATGGCTTCGAGAAGAAAGGCTAAGTCTGATAAACTCTTCGGGAGGAGAGCTTAAATGTGAGTTGTGCGGAACATTTATATCGGCAGGAAGGTACTGTCCCAAGTGTAAAGATAAGATGATCCATCAGATGAGAGAAGTGACGGAAAAGCCTAAGCTTACAGGTGTCGTTAATGATCAAAAGCATTCGGAAGATGAAAAAATGAGATTTCTGGGAAGACGGAAGAAGTGATCTTTTGTGTATATACTAAGGAACAAGGATCCATTTGTTTTCCCTGTATAATCTTGCATAAGAATAAATGATTTAATATAATAAAGGCGCTCCGATAAGGTGCGTCTTTTTTATCGCAGAGCCGCCGAAAGGAAAAATGTCGGCTGAAGCCGACCGGCGGATCGCTTATCGAGTAGGGTGCGATTGCATCTTCCCTACTTGATTTGGACAAGGGAATAAGGAGGGCCGGCTTGATATTTGAATCTTACAGTGACGTAGAAACTATGGACTTTGCCGGCAGAATGGCCGGGAGAGCACTTCCGGGATGGATAATCGGGTTTACCGGAGAGCTTGGCTGCGGAAAGACGGTTTTTGCAAAGGGCTTTGCAAAAGGACTTGGCATAGATGAACGGGTTAATTCTCCGACGTTTACCATCTTACACAGTTATGAAAGCGGAAGAATGCCGTTTCACCATTTTGATGTATACAGGATAGAAGAGCCCGAAGAAATGGAAGAGATCGGATATGAGGACTGTTTTTTTTCAGATGGTGTTACCCTGGTTGAATGGGCAGAGCTTATAAAGGACATTATGCCGGAGGAAACCATATGGATCAAGGTAACAAAGAATCCCGAAAAGGGATATGATTACAGATTATTTGAGATAAGCGGATACGAAGAATAATGAGAATTTTAGGATTGGATTCATCGGGGCTGGTAGCTTCCTGTGCAATACTCGATGATGATAAGCTTACAGCAGAATATACTCTGAATTTCAAAAAAACACATTCGCAGACACTGATGCCTATGCTGGATGTTGTTGCCAAAGCGATCGAGCTGGATCTTTCAAGTGTCGATGTGTTTGCAGTTGCAAAGGGACCGGGGTCTTTTACCGGGCTCAGGATCGGTGCCGCAAGTATAAAGGGTATGGCAGATGTTATGAACAAAAGTGTAGTTGCGGTGCCTACAGTGGATGCTATCGCCTATAATCTTTTCGGAGTAAGAGATCTTATAGTTCCTATAATGGATGCCAGAAGAAGTCAGGTTTATACAGGTATTTATACTTTTGAGGATAGCGGAGAAATGAGCGTGATAATGCCTCAATGTGCTTTGGCGATAGAAGAGCTTATTGAGATTGTAAATCAAAAGGGGCTTCGTGCGGTTTTTCTGGGAGATGGTGTTCCCGTTTATAAGGACAGGATAGAAGAGTTAAAAAGGGTCAGCGTTTTATATGCACCGCCACATCAATGTGCACAGAGAGCAGGTGCTTTATGTGCGTTGGGGAAAATCCTTTATGAAAAGGGAGAATATACAAACGCATCTGATATGAGGCCTGATTATCTCAGAAAATCGCAGGCAGAAAGAGAACGAGAGAACTCTGATGCCGGATGATGTAATTTTTGATATAATGAAAAAAAGTGATTGTCGCGAGGCTGCTTTGATTGAGAAGGATATATTTAAAAAAGCAGCATGGAGCGAACAGGATTTTGAAGATACACTAGATCTTAGCTATGCCTTTTATGTTACAGCCAAAAGGAGTGGACGGCTGCTTGGTATCTGCGGTTTGAGAAACTTGGGCGGAGATGGATATATATCCAATGTTTCGGTTATCGCAAATGAAAGGGGAAAGGGCATAGCATTTGGTATGCTTAAATATCTTATGGAATACACGGCTAAAGTCGGAGTTGAAGCATATACTCTGGAGGTTCGTTCAAAGAATCGGGCGGCAAGAGCCTTATATACCAAACTGGGGTTTGAAGACGAAGGAATCCGAAAGGACTTTTATGATGATCCCAGGGATGATGCTGTTCTCATGTGGAAAAGAAAAGGAAATATTTGAATGCTTGATGTATGTCTGCTTGGATGCGGCGGAATGATGCCACTTCCGCACAGGTGGCTGACCTCGTTAATGTTGAGATTTAACGGAAATAATGTACTGATAGATTGCGGAGAGGGCACACAGGTTGCAATTAAGGAAAAGGGATGGAGTCCAAAACCTATTGGACTGATCTGTGTTACCCATTTTCATGCAGATCATATAAGCGGTCTTCCGGGGCTTATTCTTACGATGGGAAACGCGGAAAAAACAGATCCCTTACTCATTGTAGGGCCTAAGGGAGTGGAAAAAGTATGTAAATCTTTGCTTACAATTGCACCGGAGATACCTTTTCCGATAGAATATAAGGAATTGAACTCAGATGAGGAATTCATCTGGAAGGGTTACAGGATAAATGCATTTAAGGTTAATCATAATATAACCTGTTACGGATATAGTGTAGATATAGACAGGGCCGGAAAATTTAATGCCGAAGAGGCCAAACGGCTTGGAATACCTTTGAATAAGTGGAGTCTGCTTCAAAAGGGGGAGACGGTTGAGGGAGAGAACGGTGAGATTTTCAATCCCGGTCAGGTGATGGGTGAGGCAAGAAAAGGGATTAAACTTACTTATTGTACTGATTCAAGACCTACAAAATCTATTGCAGAGCATGCTGCCCTATCTGATCTTTTTATCTGTGAAGGTATGTATGGAGAAGAAGATAAAGAAGCAAAGGCAAAAGAAAATAAACATATGACATTTTATGAAGCGGCAAAACTGGCTCGTGAAGCTGACGTCAAGGAATTATGGCTGACTCATTTCAGCCCTTCTATGCCTTCGCCTAAGCCTTATATGGAAGCAGTTAAAAAAATATTCGGCAATACGAAGGCCGGTAAAGATGGTAAGAGTAAAGAATTAGACTATGAAAAGCAAGAATGATATTCTAAAAAAACTACTTCCCGTAGTCATAATCGCAGCTGCTCTTGTTGTTATTTTTTATTTTGTTGTTAACCGTCAGATGACAACAAAAGATGCACCGTTAAGTAAGGTACAGTCTGTATTGCAGAGAGATCTGAAATACAATTACCCTCAGAGTCCGAAAGCTGTGGTAAAATATTATGCTGAATTGTCACAGTGCCTTTATCTGGAAGAAAATACCGATGATGATGTGAAGGCTGTGGGAACACAAATGCGTCTTCTTTTTGATGAAGAGCTAAAAGCACAGCAGACAGATGCACAGTATATGAGCAGTCTTTTAACCACCGTTGAACAGTTCAGGCAGGACAGCAGGTATATTGTAAGCTTTAGTACATCTTCCGCATCTGATGTTGTTTATGTGAATAATGATCTGGGAGAACTGGCTTCTCTGTACTGTATGTATACCATGAGAAAGGAAGGCCAGAATTACAGTGACAATGAACGGTTTTTGCTGCGAAAAGATATAGATGGACATTGGAAGATTCTGGGATGGCAGCCTGCTAAGGATAACAGTTGAAAATGGAAATGAAAGAAAAGGATATTTATATAATAGGAATTGAGAGCTCCTGTGATGAGACGGCAGCAGCGGTAGTAAAAAACGGCAGAGAGGTCTTATCAAATGTTATTTCATCACAGATAGATATACATACTTTATATGGAGGCGTTGTTCCTGAAATAGCTTCAAGGAAACATTTGGAATGTATCTGTAATGT
>JAILOD010000229.1 GCA_024691015.1 Lachnospiraceae bacterium | reverse complement strand
TGTATCATATATTGAAAACAAAAGAGGACACGCCAGAAAAACCCCTCCCGCAGCAGTTATTATAAGCTTTTCTTTTTTCCCCAACTGTAATAATTCAGGATATATACTTGCAAAAATAAACCCGGAAAGCATTGCGTATGCCCACACCCACCGGTTTGCTATTCCCGAAAAGCCATGAAATACATATGCACAAAACGGGATTAGCGCAAAAATATTTATTAGAATAAAGGCGCGAAAAAGAAACCTGTTGTTTTTTCTCTTAATGCATAATAAAACAGCTCCTATTACGGACAATACCGAGAATCCCATCTCAATAACTCTGTCCTGCCTCTGCATATTTGTATATGATGCTATAAAATTCAAATAATATCTCACAGGATATAAAAGATCGTAAATATAACCTTTCCCTACTCTCGCATCAGAAGTCATTACTCTGAATACCGGAAGAATGACCACTGCCGATATCATCAGTGCAAGAGCACCTAAAAGCATAAACTTTATTGCAAGAAGAATAAAATCCCCGATACTCTTTTCTCTGCTATCTGAAAAATACCTGAATACAAAATAAATTACCGTAAATATTATGAGAGAATACAGGTAATAAATATTACTCATTGCCGCAAAAGCGACCGACAGAACAAATATCAGGGGCTTTTTTTCCTTAAATATCTTTTCCACCCCAATAAGGATCAGTGGTAAAAACACCACCGGAACACCTATCATAAGATGCTTTGAAACCTGCAGCATAACATACCCGCTGAATATATAAATAAAACTGCCTATCAGTGTTCCAGTTCGGGAATTATTCTTATAGAACGAAAAAAAATAAAAGAAAAGACCGGACAGATACAGTCTGCATATGAAAATGAATGTAAACGCAAGTTCACCCTTTGATTGGGGAAAAAGCGCGCTTAAAAGCATCAGAGGCTCTCCGATACCGTAATAATGCAGGGTTGTAAGTATATCCTCCCCCAGTCCCAGATTCACATCCCACATCGGTATACTAAAGTTTCCGTTCAGAACACCTTTAAATATATCCCGCAGCAGTGCTCCATAATATGAAATGGAAACATAATTCTGGCTCAGCGCATCTCCGTTTATTATGAGACTCTTGCCGTAGAAAATAAAAAACCTGAAGGAAATGAGTGCCGTTATAGCAAACAATACGGTATATGCAATATAATATCCGTATTTCATATTTTTCAGCTTATCGTAGATCCGATCAAACATTTTCATACTTTAAACACCGTTTCCGTTATATCAGCCCAAAATGTTCACAGGCTTTATATATTCCGTCATCCCTTAAATCTGCCGTAACATAATCGGCAAGGCTTTTTATATGGTCGTTTCCGTTTCCCATGGCAACGCTTATGCCCGCTGCCTCCATCATCTCAATATCATTCTCTCCGTCTCCGAAGGCAAAGGAATCCGCCGTATCAAAGCCTAAAAGTGAGCACACCTTTTTTACCCCGGTCCCCTTGTTAAAGCCCTTCGGCACCATTTCCACAACCGTTGAGGTGTGCTTTATAAAATCGAAGTCACCTTTAAGCGCCTCCATACATTCGTTCATCATAGCCCCGTCGGAATCACAGGACAGCTTGGATATCTCCCATTTGCCCCAGTGCCTGCCGATAGGCTGCAACAGCTCTCCCATCTCGCGGGTAAGCTTATCCGCATACATACTTCCGGCGAAATCCTCACGGTCCATATAGTTATAGTATCTGCCTTCAAGTATCGGCTTGAAGCCGTATCTGCGGATCGTCTGAAGCGTTCTCGAAACAAGGTCGTTATCGAGGGCGTAATAAAATATATCTTTGTTTTCGTATTCTATAAGAGTGCCGCAGCCGCTTATCATCCCGTCAAAGCCAAGCGAATAAAGCTTTGGATTTGTAACGTAGCTTTTACTTCTTCCGGTACAGATAAAGGTCTTATGTCCGTTCTCCTTAAGACGCTTTATCGCCAGCGCCGTGCTTTCGGGAATGTAATTGGTATAATCCCATATGGTCCCGTCTATATCAAAAAACAGTATCTTTTTATCCGACATCTTAACCCCTTATCTGTCCGTTTCCCTTGACAATATATTTATAAGAGGTTAGCTCCTTAAGCCCCATCGGCCCCCTTGCGTGAAGCTTCTGCGTGCTTATTCCGATCTCCGCCCCGAAGCCGAACTCAAAGCCATCCGTAAATCTGGTGGACGCATTATGATAAACACAGGCGGAATCTATCTCTCTTAAGAACTTTTCGGCCGTCTCTGAGTTTTCCGTAACTATACAGTCCGAATGGCCGGTGTGATACCTGTTTATATGAGCTATGGCCTCATCGACATTCGAAACGGTCTTAACAGAGATGATATAGTCCAGATACTCCCTGGCATAATCCTCCTCAGTAGCCTCGCTTACATCGTTTATATATTTCATAGCCTCCCTGTCGGCCCTTATCTCTACGTTGTTTTCGTACATCAATGTAGCAAACCTCGGCAGGAAGGTTTCCATGATATCCTTATGGACCACAAGCGATTCTGCCGCATTGCAGACGCTGACTCTCTGTGTCTTGGCATTAACGATGATCGGAAGTGCCTTATTCATATCAGCTTCCTTGTCCACATATATGTGGCAGTTACCGGTACCGGTTTCTATTACGGGTATCTGACTTCCGGTCACAACGGCATTTATGAGGCCCGCTCCGCCTCTTGGGATGAGGACATCCACATAGTCCTTCATCTCCATAAATTTCTTTGTGTCTTCCCTGTCGGTGGAATCTATAAAGCCCAATACCCGGTCATCCACCATGCACTCTCTTAAGGCCTCTTTTATGATGTTTACGATCTGTCTGTTGGAATTTATCGCATCAGAGCCTCCCTTTAAGATAACGGCATTACCGGTCTTGAAGCAGAGCGCAAAGGCATCCGCGGTTACATTGGGACGTGATTCGTAGATAATACCTATAACTCCCATGGGAACTCTGATCTTTTCTATCTTAAGCCCGTTGGGACGTGTGAATGTATCCATTATCTCCCCCAGCGGATCATTTAGCTCCGATACCTGAATGAGCCCTTCCGCCATGGCGTTTATACGCTTCTTGTCAAGCTTCAGCCTGTCCACCATAACCTTATTCATACCGCGGTTAAGGGCATTTGCTATATCCTCATCATTTACCGAGATAATGCTCTCCGCACTGTTCATCAGCTTGTCTGCGGCAAGCCTTAATACCTCGTTCTTTTTCTCTTCATCAAGAGTGGCCATTATGTATTTTGCTTCAACGCTGTCTCTGCAAAGTGAACGTATATCCATGATTACTTTCCTCCCTAAATCCTAATTCAGGCTGTTCAGATACTCTATCAGATCGAAGCTCTCGTCAGAGCCTGCCCTAAATAAAGTCCCTTCATTTTCGCCCGCTACTATCCTGCCGACAATTCCCACATCGGCACTGTTTGCTATAACCATATCGCAGCCGGCTTTTGTAGCTATCTTACCCGCAAGGAGCTTCGTGTTCATTCCTCCTGTTCCGACAGAGCTGCCGGTCTCGCTCTTTGCCATCCCCATAAGGGTATCATCTATCTCCTCGACAAATTCCACAAGGGAGGCCTTTTCGTTCTCTCTGGGATTATCGGTATAGAGCCCGTCCACATCGGATAAAAGTATCAGAAGATCGGCTCCCATTATGGATGCAACTATGGCCGACAGTGAATCGTTATCACCCACCTTGTATTCGAAGGTTTCCACCGAGTCGTTTTCGTTAACTATCGGAATGATGTTAAACTTTAAAAGCTCCGTAAAGGTGTTGATAAGATGGTACTTGCTGAGTGCGTCCGTCACGGTATTCTTTGTCATAAGTACCTGTGCGATTATCTGATTGTATTCCTGAAAGAACTTCTGGTATATCATCATAAGACGTGCCTGCCCGACTGCGGCACAGGCCTGTTTAACGGTGATCGGGCCGTCCTCCTGCATAATTGACTCGTTTACCCTGATGATCTGCCGCCCTACGGCTGTGGCTCCCGAGCTTACCAGAATGATATCCCTCCCGGCATTTTTTAAATCTACAAGCTCACAGGCAAGCTTATCTATCTTTTTGTAATCCAGCCTTCCCGTTTCGGGATGGATAAGAGAAGATGAACCTATCTTTACGACTATCCTCTTCCTGTCCTTTAAGGTCTTTCTGTATTCTGTATTCGTATCCATTAATATATCTCCTCCCGCAATATAGAGCGG
>JAILOD010000192.1 GCA_024691015.1 Lachnospiraceae bacterium | reverse complement strand
GTCGGTTCCCGTTTAGTAAGCTCCCTGATGAAACAGCCATCAAGTTCCGGGTTTTGCAGGGCATTTTCGAAGTCACGTAATGGTCCGCCGTCCCCTTGCACCACTATCAAAACGTGGTCGCCTTTATTTATGACATAGCCGTTTAGGCCGAGGGAACCCCCCAACCTGTGAACATACGGCCTGAAGCCGATCCCCTGTACAATTCCTCTCACCTCCAAGGAAATAAGCATTGTCTTACCCTTCTATTAATGGTTTCATCATTATAACATGATCCTGCAAAACAAGGTTAGCCGGCCATTTTAATCGGAATGTCAGCCGGCTGTATCCCCATTGTCGGATACAATATGGGTGCCGGACTTTATGAAAGAGTAAAGGAATTGTTTACTAAACTTCTGATCTGTGAAGCCCTTGTCGGTCTTATAGGGTTTATTATTGTGGAATTTTTTCCAATGCAGCTGATTTCAATTTTCGGAGCCGGTAATGAAAGCCCGTTTTATACCGAATTTGCTATAAAGGCCTTCCGGACGTATCTTTGCATGATCGTATTTGCCTGTGTTAACAAAGCATGCTTTATTTTCCTGCAGTCTATGGGAAAGGCCTTAGAATCCACCGTTTTATCGATGATAAGAGAAATCATCTTCGGTGTAGGTTTTGCTCTGATACTCCCGGTATTCTTTGGCCTTGACGGTGTTCTATATTCCATGCCGGTTTCTGATCTTCTTACCTTTCTCATAGCTTTGGTCCTTATAATTAAGACTTATCGCGAATTAAATACTATTTCAACTCCTGTCGGTCATTATACAAAATCCGCCCCGGTTTCATAACCGGAGCGGACCCTGTTAATGACTAAATAACCATTCCATTACAGCAATGCAGTTATATGCATAATCAAATGATGCCATATGATAAGACGAGCTGTTTATCCCAGCACTCATAGACTCTGACGATTCACCTTCGGCAGACGGCGGTCCTGAAGGAGCACCTTCCATATTTCCGGGTCCGCCTGCCGGGGGAGTCCCGTTTCCACCGCCAAAACCGCCTCCTGCACCCATTTCAACAGGCTCTATCGTTCCTGTTTTCCAGGAGATAAAATAATGCTCTCCATCCGACGTAAACAACTTTGCCGCAGCTGAAGACAGTTCGTCCGGTGTATAGTTTCCGTCCCATTGTGCATATTTATATTCAACGGAATCCTTATCGAACATCTCCATTACCTCTCCGGCTCCGTTCCAGGCATTGGTGTCATCTTCTGCCGCAAAATACACAAATGTCTGGTCCTTTAGCCCTGCAAGTGTGTTTATATCCCATTGTCCGTCAACAAACATACAACCTGCATAAAGACCGGGATATTTACTTGAAAGTATAAGTGTTGTCATGCAGCCCATAGACTGACCTGTTCCGTAAATGCGGTTTTTATCCACCGCATATTCATCAGCCATATAATCGATATATCTCTTGGTAAGTTCCACATATTCTGTAGTTATATAGCTTCCATGATCGTCCAATATAGTTTCAGGGTAAGTGGGTACAGCAACTATGGTCGGATAAACCTCCTGCCACTCTTTAGTGGCCCAGACCAGGGCTCCCCGCCCCTGAGTTAAAGACACGGTCGGATCATCTCCCACACAACTGGAATCACCTATAAATACCACCATTGGATGGGTTCCGGCCTCATCATAGTTCTCCGGAAGATACAGATTATAGGTTATCGATAGCCCGCTTTCCTCGTCGGCATACGTCTTCTGCTCGAATTTTCCGCAATATTCCGCAATAAGGGCCTCTTCATCCTCGGCAATCGTATTGCTGACTCTGCCCATTTGTATTGTAGTTTCTGCCCCGCTTTCTTCAGCTTCTTTGCTTTCAGTGCTCTCTGTCTGAGTTTCGCCTTCTGCCTTAGATGTGGTTTCAGCCGCTGAAGAAGTATTCCCACAGGATGTAAGTGATAAGATGAAAAGTGGTGTTAACAGTAAAGCCAGTGTTTTTCTGAACATAAATGTTCCTCCATTCTTATATTTCGGAGCGTTTTATATTGCGGACTGCCATCCGCATCGGCTTTTTTACAAAAACCTGTGTGTCCTTGTATTTTAGAATATTTCAGTTTAATTAGTCAAAGCAAAATACTTTTATATAAAAAGAACCGGAGGAAACATCCTCCGATCCGTAAAAAAGGGCCGCCGGATTGGCGGCGGCCCGTAATAAAGGTGAGTAATAAAGGGGTTGCAAAGGCACATATTCACGCGATGGATATGTATTTTTTCTCTTCGATCTCGGGTTTCTTAACCTCTTTGGGGAACTCGAGGATCAGCTCGCCATTTTCAAATTTGGCTTTAACATCCTCTTCCCTGATGTCCTCTCCGACATAGTAGCTTCTGGAGCAATGACCGGTGTAACGCTCTTTCCTGATCAGCTTGCCCTCTTCCTTCTCGGTCTTCTCATCCGTATGCTCTGCATTTATGGTGAGGTAGCCGTTCTTGAGCTCTGCCTTGATATCCTCTTTTGCGTAACCGGGGAGGCTGATATCCAGCTCGTAGCTTTCGCCCTTATCCCTGATATCCGTCTGCATCATCGAAGGAACGGTAAGGCTCTTTGATGAAGGGAAAGAGAATAAATTGTCGTTAAAGAAATCATCCATAAAGTTGTCTTCAAAAATACTTGGTACTAACATAAGTCATGCCTTCTTTCTATAATAAATTTTGTTGTTGTTATTGGGAGAAGAACTTGTCTTCTTCTTTGTTACAATTGCATTATAGCACAATTATTAGCACTGTCAAGAGGTGAGTGCTAATTTTTTCAAAAAATTTTTCAAATTGTCTGAAAATAGCGAAAATTCCGGGTTTTCAGCGGTGTTTATATATTAAATAACCCTTGTTACTGAGGAAATTTTGTCAAATTTCAGTATTTGAGTTATACTGTTTTTATGTGTGAATCCTGTGTTTATTACAAATATGATGACGAAGAAGAATACTATTTCTGTGAATGTGAGCTGGACCAGGACGAATATTACAAGTTCCTGACCGGTTCAGATTTTGACTGTCCTTATTTTAGATTAGACGATGAATACGCGGTTGTAAGGCATCAGATCTGATATTTCAGGCAATAGAAAAACCCCGGACTCTTTATTGAGCCCGGGGCTTTATTATACCGTTTTATTTCTGTTTCTTTTCCGTTTTCCAGGCAGCCTCCCCTTCTGCGGCGGATTTTGCCACAGCTGCACCCAAAGCTATAAGAGCAATGGCGTTCGGCAGAACCATCAGATAGTTAAAGAAATCCGTAAGCTCCCATACAAGATCGTTTGAAAGAAGAGAGCCTAGGAATATAAAGCCTACGGCTATTATCGTGTAGATAAGGACAGCTGCCTTATTCTTTTTAAAAAGATACTCCACATTCAGCTTTCCGAATAGGTTCCAGCTCAATATTGTGGAAAATGCGAAGAAGAGCAGGCAGATAGCTACGAAGATACTGCCTATGCTGTTTCCGAATACCATGCTGAAGGAAATCTGTGCCATATTGGTCTTTGCAATGGTTTCTTCAACGCCGTCTGCAAGAGGGCCGTTACCCGTATAGAGGCAGGAGATAACCACAAGAGCTGTCATATTAAGAACGATAAAGGTATCGATGAAAACGCCAACCATAGCTACAACTCCCTGGTCGTGAGGCTTATCAACCTTTGCGATTGCGTGTGCGTGAGGCGTAGAACCCATACCTGCTTCATTTGAGAAGAGACCTCTCTTTGCGCCCTGACTTATAGCGGTCTTAAGTGCCGCACCGAAGCCGCCTCCGATTATTGCCTGAGGCATAAATGCATATTTGAAGATCATACCGAAGGTTTCAGGCAGATACTGAATACGAGCTAAAATTATGATAAGACTGCCGATGATATAGAGAACCGCCATAATGGGTACCAGCTTCTCTGTAACAGAAGCTATACGGTATACACCACCCAGGAATATAAGAGCTGCAAGAATGGCTACAACCAGACCGATAGTCCATCCGGGTACTCCGAAGGCATTTGTGCAGGATTCTGCGATCGAATTTGACTGGACCATGCATCCCATAAAGCCCAGAGCCAGAATAATAGCTATACTGAAGAATACACGTAAGAAGGTGCCAAATCCATTCGGGAATGCTTTTTTAATATAGTAAACAGGGCCGCCGGAAACGCTGCCGTTCTCATCCACGATCCTTGTTTCCTGCGCCAGAACAGCTTCAGCGTAAATTGTTGCCATTCCGAGGAAGGCGATTATCCACATCCAGAATATGGCCCCGGGACCGCCGGTAAGGATCGCTCCGCAGGCACCTACGATATTTCCGGTTCCAACCTGGGCCGCAACCGCTGTTGTGAGCGCCTGGAAGGAACTTATGCCGCCGTGCTGCTTTCCGCCGTGTAGCGAGAAATTACCGAATACACGTTTCATTCCCTCTCCGAAACAGCGGATCTGCACGAAACGCGTGCGGATCGTAAAGTAAACACCGGTGCCGACAAGAAGTATCACGAGGATATAATCGGCAAGGTATCCGTTTAAAGTCTGTACCAGTTCTAACATTATTAACCCCTTTCGTACTTATAAATGATTATGGAAAAATATGACACAAAAATACCGTCGGGATATTGTAAAAGTCTCGACGGATAAGTGGTCGATTTTCTGACAACGCTTATATTATGGGGTTTCTGCAGAGTTTTGTCAATTATGCAATGATAATTATGCTTATTTTTAATATAAAAATATGCCGCCTCCTTAATACAAGAAGCGGCAGGGTTAATGTTCATACCCGATTCACGCACAAGCTGCTTAGGCTACGGGGCTATACAGTAGGAAGACGGCACTTTGCCCATCGCCGAAGGCGATTTTTCACGGACAAAGTGCGTTACAATTCAGTGGTCTGGAAGGCCACTGAATTGTAACGCGGCAAACTCTGATCATTTTGTGTTATCGAGAGGCTTTTTATTTTTATCATAATATGTATCACAGTTATTGCAATGATAACCATAAGGTGTTTTCTGCAGATATGCACCGCACCTGCATTTTCCGTTTGCCTGCGGATCTTCATTTGATCCGACTCCTCCGGTCACGTTGTCCAAAAAATCCATATTTATCCTCTTTTCATCTATATTATCATTCATAATATGTCCTCCTGATATCTTCACTATTATTTATTTATACGATACAGTTCTAAAAGTGTCTATAATTATTTCAAAAATTCCTTAAATTCCGAAATGGCCTACACTCGAAAAAACTTGACACGCATATAAGGTAAAATTTACAATATCAAAGAACGGTATTTCATAACTTTTATTAAGGAATTATATTAAGGAGGGTTTTTAAATGAGTAAAAAAGAGAAAAGAAACGTAATCGTTGGTCAGTCCGGAGGTCCCACAGCGGCTATAAATTCCTCACTTGCAGGTGTTTTCCGTACAGCCATCGATCGTGGATATAAGAAGGTTTACGGTATGATCCACGGTGTACAGGGTCTTATGGAGGGCCGCTACACCGACCTTTCCGAGCATATCCGCACAGGCCTTGATGCAGAGCTCTTAAAAAGAACTCCTTCAGCTTATCTTGGCTCCTGCCGTTACAAGCTTCCCGACATCCACGAGGATCAGGAAGTATACAAAAAGATCTTCCAGATCTTAGACGACCTTGAGATAGATTGCTTCATTTATATAGGCGGAAATGATTCCATGGACACCATCAAAAAGCTTTCGGATTATGCTATCTTAACCGGATCGGCTGTCCGCTTTGTAGGTTGTCCCAAGACCATTGATAATGACCTTGCTCTTACGGATCACACCCCCGGCTACGGCTCGGCCGCTAAATACATTGGCACCAGCGTTAAGGAGATCATCCGCGATGGTTGGAGTCTTGAGACAAAGAACGGCCAGGTTATAATCGTTGAAGTTATGGGGAGAAATGCCGGCTGGCTTACCGGTGCTGCAGCTCTTGCAAAGGGCGAGGATTGTGACGGTCCCGATGCCATTTATCTTCCCGAGCTCAGCTTTGATATACCCAAGTTTATGGAAAAATGCCGTCAGCTTCTTAAGAAAAAGGCTTCCGTTGTAATCGCGGTTTCCGAGGGTATCAAAACTCCGGACGGCAAATATGTGAGCGAGCTTGGAAATGCTACGGATTACGTTGATGCTTTCGGCCACAAGCAGCTTACCGGTACCGCAAGATATCTTTGCGATGTTGTTGCTAAGGAGATCGGCTGTAAGACACGTTCCATCGAGCTTTCAACTCTGCAGAGAGCAGCCAGCCATTCAGCATCCCGTGTGGATATCCTTGAAGCATACGAGGTTGGTGGTGCAGCCATGAAGGCAGCAGACGAAGGTGACAGCGGAAAGATGGTTGTTATACAGCGTCTTTCAGATGATCCTTATCAGGCAGGTACAGAGGTTAAGGATGTTCACAAGATCGCAAATGATGAGAGAATGGTTCCACGTGACTGGATCACAAAGGATGGCACCTATGTTACAAGTGAATTTATCACCTATGTAAGGCCTCTTATCCAGGGTGATGTGGCTCCCATCATGGTTGACGGTATTCCCAGACACCTCTTTGTTCCCGGCTTCCAGGAGCAGTTATAAATTCGGATTTTACGGTAAATATAAGAGCCGGTACGTTTCCACGTATCGGCTCTTTTTATTATTCACAATTCAGTTTTTAACCGGCCTCAGAGAGTTTTTTTCGTATCCTTTTCACCCACAGCTTGTTTTCATATACGGCAAAGGTCTCCGTATTACCCTTTTTGGAGCTGATCCATAATGTATTTACGGCACCGGGCTTAACTTCTGCAATCTCCGAATATTTGATACTTACTTCATTTTTTGCTTTGCGTTCCTCTTCCGGCTTGAAAACCAGGCTGTCCGGATACATATAAAGCCAGCCGCCATCTGCAGTAACTCCGATAAAGTGATTGGCCGGCCCTCCGGGATACCCCAGCTTCTTTCTTTCCTGTTCTTTTTTCTTTAACGCTTTTTCATCTTCCTGTTTCTTCCGCTCTGTGCTCCAGATCATAATGACAACAAATGCCGAAACCCATCCCAGCGGAATAATAATGCCCAACAGGACTCTTATGTCACACCCCGGAAAATAAAGCATTCCCAATAAAAAATATACAGCTGAAAACCCGACCCAAAACAGGTAATAGAATAAAAGTGGCATGATATATATTCCTATCCCCTATAATCTCCAGTATTTATAACCATTATCCTCAAAGGCCTTTCTGTCAAATATGCCTTTGATATCAACAAGTATTCGCGGTGCACCTTCTTTATAGAAAGACGATATCTTATCTTCGGTAAAGCGTGTAAACTCCTCGTGGGAGACGGCGATAACAACGGCCGCACAGTCTTTTACCGAGTCTAAAGGCTTTAAATCTATATCATACAGAGCCTTCGCCTCTTTTACATCGGCAACGGGATCCGCTATTATCGGATCTATACCGAATTCGCGAAGCTCTTTTACTATATCCATAACCTTGGAATTACGTGTATCCGGGCAATTCTCCTTAAAGGTACAGCCCAAAACAGCAACCGGAGCATTTTTAACCTGAAGTTCCGAATCAATGAGGAGCTTCACGATCTCGCTTGCTATATACCGCCCCATATCATCGTTTACACGGCGTCCCGAAAGAATGATCTTACTGTGATAGCCAATAGCCTCAGCTTTGTAAGTAAGATAATAGGGATCTATGCCGATGCAATGCCCTCCTACCAGACCGGGCTTAAAGTTTAAGAAATTCCACTTGGTGCCGGCGGCTTTCAGCACAGATTGCGTATCTATACCCATTTTGTTGAATATCATCGAAAGCTCATTCATGAAGGCGATATTTATATCTCTCTGGCTGTTCTCTATGACCTTTGCGGCCTCTGCAACCCTGATGTTTTCCGCACGGTAGACACCTGCTTCCACAACGATCGAATATACATTTGCAATCTCTTCTAAAGTTTCATCATCCATTCCGGATACTATCTTTACTATTGTATTAAGCCTGTGGACCTTGTCACCCGGGTTGATACGCTCCGGAGAATAGCCTATTTTAAAGTCTTTTCCGCATTTTAATCCGGATTCTTCCTCCAGGATGGGAACACAGATCTCCTCCGTTACTCCGGGGTACACTGTGGATTCATATACTACTATAGAGCCCTTTGTGAGATTCTTTCCCAGAATATGGCTGGCACTCGCAACAGGCGAAAGATCAGGTGTATGATCGTCTCTTACCGGTGTGGGAACCGCAACTATATGGAATTTAGCCTCCTGTAATCTTGAAGGATCCGCTGTAAAATCCACACTGCAGCTTTTTATTTCTTCGTTTCCGATCTCGTTTGTCGGATCAAAACCGTTTTTATACTGTTCAATCTTCGCTTCGTTTATATCAAAACCGATAACCCCGACGTGCTTTGAAAAGGCAACGGCTATGGGCATTCCAACGTAACCGAGCCCCACAAGTGAAAGCTTTTCTTTTCCGGTTTTTAAATCTTCGTATAAGGACATGGTATCTCTCATTTCCGGGCGCCTGATAATGAAGGATTTTCCCCTTTTGACGCTCTGTTTGTTAGTATATCATATTTTTTTACCCGCAGAACGGTATTTTACGTACAGGCGGTAAAGAAGTATGAGCCCTGCTACTGCAAGCAGACCTATAACAATATACCGTGCGATCGTATTTTGATAGAGCAGGCTTGATAAGAGACCGCAGGCAGTCATCACTATGAGCATAAGTATGATAAATGAGTTGCTATAGGCATTTTTCAGCTTAAGGATATAGGTTGAAAAGATCATATGCATGATAAACAGCAGAATAAAGCCGATCATTGTTGTATAGGCCGCAGCACGATATCCGAATATGGGGATAAGGATAAGATTTAGAATTATGTTAACTAGCGCAGAAGTAATCGTCCCCACGGATATAAAGAAAGTCTTCTTTTCAAACTGCTCAAGGTTTACATAAAGCGTATAGGCAAATTTAAAACCGTAGCCCAGCATTATAGGTGCCACAATATATGCGGATTCGGAATAACCCTTTCCGCCCAGTATCAGCATAAGCTCGGGGGCCAGCAATATGGAGCCCTCTACCATTATGACAAAAACTATCATATAGAGCTTTGAAATCCTGTTCACCAGACCGTATTCTTCTTTGTATAGCCGGTCATATAACCATGGAACCCAGGCCTGATTCATAGAAGTGAACAGCACCGCAATGATCATTCCGCAGGAATACGCCAGGCTGTATGAGGCCGTTGCCTCTTTACCAACCATATTGGTGATCATTATCTTATCGGATGAACCCAGAATTGTATTGGACAGAAGGTGCGGTACGATCGGAAGACTGAAGGCGACGGCATATTTCCAATAGGAAGCTTTAAAAACAGTTTTCCCGGCCTTTATAAGAACGATAAAGGCAATGATATAAGCCACGAGCATCGGGGCCGACTGGCCTATGATCCGTCCGAGCAGCCTGTCCTTCATATTAACGACAAGAAGGACCGATAAAAACGTTGAAAGAAGCGTGGTAATAACGGAAATCACCACAAATGCCTTGTATTTAAGCTCTATCCGGTGCTTTGCCTGCAAAATCTCCAGAGCCGGTGCAAAGAGCACATTTATGAACATGATATTGATAAGAAGAAGGTCCATTCCCAACAGCTTCTCGAAAAAACCATGAAAGGTCAGGACTATGATGTAAAACGCAGCAGTAATAAAGGTTCCGAGCCACGTTACGGAAGATAAATACCCGTCAAAATCATCTTTAAAATCATAATAGGCACGACTGACTGAGGATTTGAACTCTATTGTACAGACTATCACCACTATGCTGAACCAGGCCACGTAATTACTGTAGGCACCGTAATCAGCCTTGGTAAGAAGTCTGGCAAAAATGGGTGTGGTTATAAAGGCCATTCCCTGAAGCAGGAAATTGCTGAAGGTATACCAGACCCCTGATTTCAGGGCTTCCTTATTAGAATTTTTATTTGAATTTTTATCAGGATCTTTATTGGTGTTTTTTTCTGATGTATTCAAGGTTAATACCACTGATCAACTGCCTTTGGTCAAACGTATTTTCAGCTTGATGAAAAAGCCCTTCGGATAGATAAAAAACGATCTTAAGTACATCCCTATGGCTTTCGGATAAGCTTTTTTCATATTGTAATAGTGCGCCAGATAGAAAATGACATTGAATTTTGCGGCACGATCCGCATCAATATCGGTTTTATACTTATTATAAAGAATCGTGTGCCCTTTTATGCAGGAATCCCAGTTTCTGGATATCTGCTCCTCTCCCTTGGAAATATAATGAAGGAAAAGGTATTTATCGATCCCATGAACCTTGAAATCCCGGCTGATCCGAATCTACATCTCGTAGTCCTGGCTTGCAGGAAGGGCTTCATCGAATAAACCAACCTTATCGAAAACCTCGCGGCGTATCAGTGCCTGCGACGTGCTGCCTATGACATCTTCACGTAAAAGCCCGCGGTAATCGGTGTCGGAAGTGAAATTTCCGTCAAATCTCGGTATACGTTTATTCTTATCGCTTCCCTCATAGACAATATAGCCGTTACAGTAGCAAAGACCTGTCTCGGGATGAGAATCCATATATATGACCTGTTCGGCAAGTTTTTCGGGCAACCATTCGTCATCATCGTCTAAAAACGCGATATAGCGTCCCTTTGCCAGAGAAATCCCCAAATTTCGGGCTACCTGCGAGCCATGCCTGTCTTTTGTATGATGAATCTTAATAATAGGGCTAATCTTTTCAAGAGCCATAAGAGCTTCTGAATAAGTCTTGCCCTCTTCGCCCCTGTTATCATCGATCAATAAAATCTCAACGTTATTATATTCTATGTTATTATATGTTTGACCAACTATAGAATCGATCGCACGCTTCACGATGGCATATTCTCTTTTATAGCTGGTCACTACAGCTGTAACAACAGGTGTTCCCATAGTGTCTCCTGATTATATCAAACGATACCGACTTTATAATATTATTTGTTATTTTCTTTGTTTTCTTGGCACTTATAAAATATTACAATTATTACGAAACATATGATTCCTAATATTGTGATCACTATCCCCGGAATTATAAAGGGTGTGGTGTAATTGAACTCAATATGGTGATCTCCGGCCTTTAAGGGCACTCCCATGAAGGCCTTATCCGTCTTGATAACCTCTGTTTTTATTCCGTCAACCGTTGCGCTCCATCCTTCACTATAAGGCACCGTCAGACAGAATAATTTGTCTCCGGAAGTCGAAATATCACAAGTTATCTTATTTGTATCAAATCCTATATCCGTAAGTTTATCGTTATTTCTTGCTTCAACATACTTTTCAACGTTCATAACAGGCTGACATATCACGCTCATTTCATCAAAGGTATACTCACCGGGATAATCAAAGGTCAGTATGATCTTGTTCATCGGCTCATCCGAATAGCCTGCATTGTAAATGAAATTATGCTGTCCGCAGTATGTCAGATGACGATATGTCCTGTAAATGTTCTTTTTTGAAGCTTCTCCGTCTTTATTCGAAACATTTATAAACAAGGAGCTCCTTTCGTGATAAACGCGGTTGGAATAGCGGTTTAACAGGCGTTTAACGGCCCCCTTTATTCCGGGTTCATCACCGTAATCCTTTTCTTTTTCGTGATAATCAAGCCCTCCAAAGCGAACATAGTTTTCGCTCTCGGGAAGACCTTCATATACTATCTCAAGCCTTGCATCATAGTCCTTGACATGGATTACTCCGTCCTCGATTTCTATATTAGAATCGGGATTTATAGTGTATTCTATCGTTTCGTCGTTAAATTCCGGTGTAAGAAAGTCCATGTCTTTTAAGGCGCTCATATTCTCCTTCCCAACATAAGCTCCCTGCAGAAGGGCCTGCTGGCGCTCGACAGCCGTCATATTCTCATATTCATCCGGGTCTATAAGCTTATCGTAGGTGTATCCGTAAGGCAGAGGAGCCTCATTTTCATAAACGTTCAAAACATCTCCCAGATCCACTGAATAAACCGGATTTTCCCTGAAATTATACGGAAGGTATGCTTCTTCGCCCTCACGGACTACCACGTATTTTACAGCCATCATATCTTCAAGAAGGCTGCGTCCGTCCAGATCGTAAAACTTATAATCATAGGACGTATTCTGAAGCTCGATGTCCCTGAAAAGATCGCTTAGATTATTGTTATAGATACTGTAATAGAACGCGGTGGATTTCACACCGTTGTTCATTGCCGTATTGGCACTTTCCTTTAAATTATACTGATCCACTCTGTAAACACCCCCATCTCCCATTTCCTTAATGGGACGGTAGGCCGAATTGTATTCCTGATTATTTATGGTTCCTATTGCCTCGCAGGCTCCCACCATAGAAGACTGTATGGGTGAGAGGAAATAATAGAAATTGGTAAAAAGTCCTGCTGTCAGCGTTAAAAATACGATAAGGTGCATCCTGAGAGTATCTTCTGTCATAATAATAAGACAGGTAGAAAATACCAGGATCACAAGAGAGGTAAGAGCAGGCTCAATCCGGGATACATTATTGGTCAGACATAAAAGACAATAAATTCCTTCTATTAAAAGAAGCATATATTTTTCTTTTTTGGTAAGTACGACAAACTCCGGAATAGCTTTAACTGTCATAACTGCTATAAGAAATACATAGGCCCACGACCAGCGGTTTGTCATATAAGCAAAGCCGTTAAAAGCCCTTCCGAAGAACGGAATACAGATAAATACAAGGAAGATGATAGATGTTATTTTATAATCTGTATATTTTTTCTTTTTTGTAAACAGAGCAAAGACACCTAACATCCCCAGGGCCGTCACACCCATATATGTATAAAGATCAGGATATGGCGTTGTTGTGATAAATGTAGACAGAAGATTCTGATAATAATCCAGCGGATAGAGCAGGGTGCTGTAGTGCTCCACGCCGAACCTGTTCATATAAAGGATCAGATGAAGTGCAACCGGAAGAAAAATCACACATGCTATCATCATTGCCACAGCACCAAATAATAAGAACTTCCCTATCCAACCGAACAGGATTTTTATGTTAAAGCTTTTGATAACGACTGTATATCTTACAATTGCGTAAATTACCGCAAATATCGCTACCATATAGAAGAAATAGAAATTGCTTGTGGCAGCAAAAGCTGTTGCCCAGATAAACAGATAAGGCCTTTTCTTCTCGAAGATCCGGTCTATTCCGCTTAAAACAAGCGGGAAATAGATTGCCGGCATCGCAAACATATTATTTGTAAAGGCCACTATCACAAGATATCCTGAAAAGGCATATAAAAGGGCTCCGATCATAGATGAAAAACGCTCGTTTTTATTATGGAGCGCATATACGGAAAAGCTGATTCCCGCAAGGTACAGCCTTAATTCTCCTATGAAGCCGAAAGCCAGATCCAGGTAAGACGCCGGGATTATACTTAATATAAGGTAAAAGGGATCTCCTATCACATGATAGTGAAGGGTTAGAAGCACATCTGCTCCGTATCCGATCGTGGGATCGAACAGAGGAAGCGACAATCTCTGCTCAAATATCAGGGTTTTGATAAAAGTCCTGATATAGTTTCCCCAGTATAAAAAAGCGTTATAATCCTGCGGATATCCGTCGGAAGCCTTCATCGGAAGCTTTCCGTTTAAGAAGTAAAACGAAAGATGAACCGCTGCGATAATACAGAAAATAGCGGAATATACCAGGTAGTATTCCGCTGTTTTATTCTTAATATGATGTTTGTAGTAAAATTCCCTTATTTTCTTCATATATTAATATATTAATAATTACTTTTTATTGTGTGCCGAAGGCGTCAGGAAGTCAATTTCCAAAGATGTAAAGCTTTTTTCGAGACAATCTGAGATCAGCCTGTTTTTCTTTTCAAAATCTTCTATATCACCTGCCGAATTTCTGTAAGCCTCCATTGTATCGTTTTTAAACCCGTCAAAACCGGCAATGCTTACCCTGTTCACTCCGCATTTTTTCATAAGAGCAAGAGCCATTACCGTGCTGTCATCACAATAAACATCATCGAAATATGCAAGAGCATTGTATGAAAAACAAAACTCTCCCCTTCCACCGTCATTTAAGAGGTTTGATGTGATTATCATTCTTGTGTCATCACCCTCTATTTGAGAGTATCTCTTGGCGCTTGTACAGAAAACATAAGCGGCCTTTACAAATCCAGGCACAAAATTTACGGATATAACACATGTATTTTTATCTTCCGCATATTCACGGATTTCTTTTTCATACTGTTTTATGGACTGACCGGGGGCTATGATGAGATATCTCTCATATTCATCAAGAAGCTTTTTAAATCCGTTTACAGCCTCGTCATCATCCACTTCTATATTCATATACTCCTTATAAAGCCCTTCTATATAGGCTTCGTTGAACATTTCCGCTTCGCTCCTGTCCACTTTTGCAAGGATCCGCTGGATATCCTTGGTGGTAAGACGGCCTCTGTTAGCCAGATATTCCCCGTATGTCCTGTGCAGATGGAATTTAGCCGACAGATAATAAGGAATCGAGTAACCCCAGGGCTCTTTCGCCTTGATCGGCGCAATATAGGCATCTATCGCGTCTAAAGCCGCATCTATGGAATATGAATGCCCGTATTCTATATTAAGATGGTCCATTATCTGCTCTATACAGAGATTCCCGGGAACACGTCCCATTCCAAGAAGTGAACCGTCTACGCTAACCTTTCTCTGGGGATTCCTTATCTGAAGGAAATGCTGGGCCAGAGTAAAGGCCAGCCCTAAATTCTCGTGTAAGTGGACTCCTATACAGATATCCGGGTCCAGATTGTGCTCTACGAGATAATAAACTCTGGAAAGATCCGGACAGCGCATTACACCGAAGGTATCAACTATGGAAAAGCCATAGGGATGAAGCTCATTTACCTTTTTTAAGACCTCCAGATACTGTTCATCCGTATAAACATTGCAGTTAACCGGGTTGATATAGCACTTATAGCCCTTATCCATAAGGATCCTGGCAGCATTTAAGCCCCATTCAAGGCGGTGCCTCTTAAAGGAAAGTCTTATATATTCAATTGTCCCGTCACAAGGTTCTAAATGATCAACATCAATGAAATCCGCCATTAATGAAAAATGAGAAACTCCTCTGTCTTTCGGAAGGATTTTTTTAACATCTTCAAGCGAATAGTAACGAGCGTAATCTTTTCCACAGATTTTTTCCCATAAAAATCCGATCTCAATAATGTCGATTTTTGCATCGATTAATTTCTTAATTACATTTTTTATTGTCTGTTCTCCGAAATTTCCATCGACAATATGGCCTCCATCTCGGAGTGTACAGTCCAAAATCTGAATATTATCCTGCATTTTGCCTCAATTTCAATTCATTTTGATTCATTTGTTAAATATGGTCTCTCTTTTTGATCATTTCTTCCACTTCCGGAATCTGCTCTTTAAAATCGACTCCGATGGTCGGAAAGTTACTTATCCCCAATCTGATCTTCGCTCCATGCTGAAGAGCCCTTATCGGTTCGACTCCGTTTTCACCGATTTCGAGATCGGTCTGTCCCCAGGCAAGAAATTTAATTAAAAAATCACGGGTGTAAGCATATAATCCAACCAAAAGGTAGGCATCGGCTTTATCAAAATTATACGGAATGGGTGCTCGTGAGAAATACATCGCATCACCGTTAAGATCCGTAACCGCCTTAACGACGCCGGGCTTCTCCCATTCACTCTTCTCTTCTATTTTTGTACGAAGGGCTGCATATTCAACACCTTCATCCATTACGATATGCATTACCTGCCTGATGGCATCAGGCTCTATAAGCGGTTCATCGCCCTGAATATTGAGATATATATCCCCATCCGTACGCGATGCAACCTCTGCCACACGGTCTGCCCCGGTAACATGTTCTCCTGTCATCATATAGTTCATACCGTGCTCCC
The DNA here is from genome assembly GCA_024691015.1 of Lachnospiraceae bacterium. Lineage (GTDB taxonomy): Bacteria > Bacillota > Clostridia > Lachnospirales > Lachnospiraceae > NK4A144. The sequence goes on along the minus strand of JAILOD010000192.1, from coordinate 10,760 downwards.
TGCAGCACTCTGCGATCCTCTCATCATCGGTTGCTACAACAAGCTCGTCGATTTCTTCAACCTTTAACGCCTGCTGATAAACCCACCAAACCATTGGCTTACCTAAAATAAGCGCCAGGGGTTTGCCAGGATATCTGCTGGATTCATATCTGGATGGAATAACACCTATTATTTTCATTGTCTCTCCTTTTTCGTTTCTATCTTACCATTTTTGATCAATTCATCAAGTAATCGCTTTACATTTTCCTTTGCATTGGGTTTCCAGAAATGCTCTGCGATCGAAGTTGACGAAGCCTCTTTCCCATCATCTTCTTTTTCAAGAGCAGCAAGGAGTTCTTCGGCCGTCTTGACCAATGTGGCATACCTGCCCTTATATACCTGCTCCATTTCTTCCGCAAGGGGATGATCATAAATAAAGGTCTTCAGTCCAAAGCCTATTCCTTCATAAAGGGCCGTCGATTTCACTCCGATCTGGGCATTGCTTTCGGCAAAAACGTCATATACGCCCTTTTCGGTGGTATCAAGAACCGTGACAGAAGAAGCTGCAAGCTCCGGATACATCTCCTTCCAGGTGGAAAACTCTATCGGGTGAAGCTTATAAATGATATTGATCTTTTCCGGATCAGTGAGCTTTCTCAGGTTTACCGCAAGAACACTAAGATCATGTCCATAAACAAGGCCGCTTATAAAAACTATGGTAATCCTGTTTTTGTCCCGATGTATCTTATCTTTATATTTTGCCAGCTGGTTTTCAAAATGAGGCTGCCCCACCGCAAAAAAGTTTTCTTTCGGAATAGGCGGATTCACATATTCATTCCAGTATTCGGAATATGTAAAGGCGTAATCCACATACTGTTTTTCGTGAACACCGTCAGGATAGATGGAAGGCGGGATCATTATCGAATGCTGTATTTCCACCGTGGGGATCTTCAGGTCTTTAGCCAGCTCGTTTATCAGCTTGGCATCTACGCTTCTTCCGATAACCTCCACAATGGCCTTGGGTTTTAACTGCTTTAAGAGCTTAAGATATATCTTTCTTCTAACCCTGTAAAAATAATAAATTGCCGTTATACGTTCATAAAGTGCCTTTTTCTTAATGCTTACATCCAAACTGGCACTTAACGTATCTAACGGCTTATCAAGTATTTCTTCCGCCCTCTTCCTTATGGCCCTGTATTTTCCGGGCTTGAATTTTTCCGACAGGACCCTGTACATATAGCTTAATGCCATGGCTCTGTCAACGTAGATCAGATTTTTCGTGTAGGCGGGTTCTATATGTGTATGGTTTACATAACACCTCTCGAGGGATATGCTATTCGGGTACATATCCGTCAGAAAATCGGTAAACGGACAATAGTATAGACCATTTTCGCCCTTTATCCTCCTGGGATGATTTAATATAAGAAGGTCTACGTTTTTTAAAGAGGTTTTTTCGGAACGTTTCATCAGACGAAGGAACAGTTTTACCTGATTTTCCCCTTCGCCGCCGTCGCTGAAATAATCCTGTTTTTCATTATTCAGTGCAGCGATAAGATTATTGATAAAATCTCTTCTTATATAAGGATAGAATTCGAAATCATCAATTCTGCAGATTTCGAAAATATTGTATTCTTTTTCCCAGTCATTTATCAGCTTTGTGTAGTTCATTGCTCTTCCTGTCCGGTTTTCTGAACACCTGCCCTGACGGAGATATTAAGCGCATGGTCACAATGATCGCAGGCCATAGCATAGTCCGAAAGATAAAACTTCCTGAATTCCTTGCGGAATTCGGCTTTTGTACGCTTTTTCCTCATATCGAAACAGTCGTGGGGTTCATCCATATAACCCAGATCCGTAAGATGGGCTCCTCTTGCGCACAGATATGCCTTTCCGTTTAAAACGGTCCTGCAGTACCTGGAGGAATAGCAGGACTCATACTCCTTTTTAAGCTGTCCTATCTCCTTGCCTCTCTTGGTAACAGGTCCCGGGATTACCCAGTCCACATCCTTCTTATGTGTATATTTGATCCCTCTTTTCTTAAATACCGCAATAAGCTCATCCACCTTCTGCATGGGAAGATCGTAATCGCTGATATGTACAACGACCTTCTTGTGCTCAAGCCTTTTTAATATCTCCTCTTTGGGGATTATGGTCGCATTTGTAGTCATGCTTAAATACATGATCTTTTTGTTATCGACAAATTCATCTATCACCTTACCCAGATCAGGATATACGAAAGGCTCACCTCCTAGAAGCGAAAGCTTTACACAGGTATCGATCTGATTTAAGAAAGAATAAATATCACTTATTATCGTATCGGATGGTATGTTATAAGGCTGCTTATAACAAGGCATGAGATTATTACAGTTTTCACACCGCAGTGTACATTTGGTCGTCAGTATGAAAACCATCTCGCAGAAGATCTGCCTTCCGGGGAGAAAACCGTCACGTATTATCCTTAAATACTGTGAAACCGGTTTTTTCCCCGGTACAAGGTTCATAAGAGTATTAACACAGGGTTTAAATATTGTATTAAAATAAGAAATCATTTCTTTGTCCTTTATGTATTTTCTTCCGTTTAATATAGCATAAACTTGATATTTATTCCACCGGGATATAAACGACATTCGTAGCGTCCCGGAACAGATTTCACATTGTTTTTCCCATCAGGATCACTTCGTTTTCCTTTTTAAACCCGTATTTTTCGTAAAATCCCGGCAAAATGCCATCCTTTGACGTGATAAGATGTATTCCAACGATCCCTTTGTTTTTCAGGTCGGCCATCATCCGGTCCATAAGGCGTCCGGCAATGCCCTTCCTCTGATAAACCGGACTGACAGCAAGATCATTTATCTCAAAGGTTCTCCCGTAATGAAACAGCATTGATGCACCCAGAATAAAACCGGCAACTTCCCCATCACAGAGGCATTCAAGCCCATATGCGTGACTGCTTTCCATGATCTCACTTATATGTATAACGGCATCCTCTTCTTTCCAGTTATCATTCCAGGGCTCTCCGCGAAAAGCCTCTGCATATATCCTTCCGTATTGTTCGACATGTTCAACGGTACATTCCTGAATGGTCACATTCATTTAAGTTTTTCCTTTCGTAAATAAGCCTTAACCAGATCGAGGCCTTCTATCGGTGCGCAGAAAGCATCGGTCCGGTATTTACAGCCTTCGTAAGCTTCATTAAGATCGAACCATCTCACCTCGTCAACCTCCTCTTTCTGAAGCTTCAGGTTTTCGATATTCACCGGTTTTTCATAAACATATACAAAAGAAATCTCGTTATCCCTGAAGATTTTACCGTTAAACTCTTCCTCGTATTGATTATGAAACTTTCCCGCATAGGATAAGTCTCCCTCCCCGGCATTTATTCCAAGCTCTTCAAACAGCTCTCTTTGTGCAGATTCAAGCGGTTCATCCCCGGATAAGATATGCCCGGCAGATGAAGTATCATACATCGACGGATACGAATCCTTTTCTGCATTTCTCTTCTGCAGAAGGACCTGATAGCCGTCCGCTGTCTTTCTTACCACCCAGATATGTGCTGTTCTGTGCAGCACGCCGCTGCCGTGCGCCTCGTTTCTGGAAATGGTTTTACCGGTAGGTATTCCGTTTTCATCGATAATATCAAACACTTCTTCCATATAAATATCCTGAATTATGACAGTACATCCAGCATTTCCTGAGGGTTGTCAGCTGCCTTAACCTTATCCTGAGCCCTGATGATAATTCCCTCTTCGTCTATAAGATAAGTGGTCCTTACCACTCCCATCGAAACCTTGCCGTAGTTCTTCTTTTCCTTCCATACATCATAAGCCTTGATAACATTCAGCTCTGTATCGGACAAAAGCGTAAAGGCCAGACCGTATTTTTCCTCGAATTTCTTGTGAGAAGCAACGGAATCCTTGCTGACTCCCAATATTACGGCCCCTTTTTCCCTGATCTGCGGATATCTGTCCGAAAAGCCGCAGGCCTGCTTGGTACATCCTGACGTATTATCCTTGGGATAAAAGTAAAGTATCACCTTCTGTCCTTTGTAATCCGAAAGCTTATGAATTTCTCCATTCTGATCCGGCAATGAAAAATCCGGTGCCTTGATTCCTGTTTCAAGCATAGTTTTTCCTCCAATTTTATGTTTTTTCCCTGCATTTATTCACGGTAGTGCAAAAACTGCATATTATTTGTATTTTTCCCACTGATATTTCTTAAGATCGACCTTCCCTTCTGTTACTTCAATCCCCTCTTTTTCCAAAAGCTTTGCCTGCTCTCCGGCCCCGCCGAAAGCAAATTCTCCGGCCAGCTCCCCCTTTGAATTGACCACTTTAAAGCAGGGGATATTCTCCGGATCAGGGTTTTTATGAAGGGCATTTCCCACAGCCCTTGCCATCTTCCTGTCGCCGGCCGCTTGTGCCACCTGTGCGTAGGTTGCCACAAAGCCGTAAGGGATCTGTTTCACCGCTTCATATATACGCTTTGAAGGGCTTATCGCTATAAGCTCGTAGCTGTCGGAAACCATCTGTTTAATGTCATTTTCCGGGATCGATCCGTCCAAAATAATGGTATTCCAGTGATCCTTGTTCTGATGATAACCCGGGATCACGGATTTATATATATCCCGCCAGAAACATGCCTTATCCGGATCGACTTTAACATTCATATTAATGAAGCCGTCTCTTTCATATATCCACAAAAAAGCTTTTTTGTTACCCTTATATCTTATAAGAAGCCAGTTAGTATCATGAAAAGGCATATCCTGATATGTATCCGGAAAGGTAAGCCCGTATTCTGCGGCTTCTTCTCTGCTTTTTATCATTTTCCACCTTCAATACTCGGTTTTTATCTGTGTGATATCACACATTTTCATAAAGCCTTCAAGCTCCTTATCATTCTTTATCAGCTGAATCTCCCTGAATTTCCCGGTATTTTTATCCTTAAAGCCGGCTACCTTTTCACCGGTACAAATGCTGCTTTTAACGACCGGAATCTCGTTCTCCCGGTCATATGAGATTTTCTTAACTTCCATCTTTTTCTTAAACAGCATATATTACCTCTGTTTTACACAATCTGAATTTTCATATATTATGATTATATTACTTATCCGAAAGAAAATCTCAATTAAATACAATTAAATCAATTTTAAATTTGAATTTAAAAAGGAGAAAAATGGGTTGTTTATATTTTGTACGGCATGGACAGACCGTGTGGAACGTTGAAAACAAGATCTGCGGTGCAACAGATAGTCCCCTGACGGATTTAGGTCGCGAACAGGCAAGAGAAACCGGCCAGAAGATCCTCGAAGAAGGTATAAAAGCTGATCTTATCCTCTACTCTCCCCTTTCAAGAGCGAAGGACACCGCAATGGAAATATCAAAGATCACAGGCATTCCTACCCGGGCAGAACAACGTCTTTTCGAGCAGAATTTCGGTAAATACGAAGGTACTCCCAGAAACGGCGAGGAATTCAAGGAGGCAAAAAAACAGTTTTTAAACCGTTACGAGGGTGGAGAATCCATGTTTCAACTTGCCCAGCGTGTTTATAATCTGCTTGACGAGGTAGTATCCGATAAGGAGAAAACCTATATTCTTGTGGCCCATAACGGGATCGCAAGAGTTATCCATTCCTATTTTTACGAAATGACAAACGAAGAATACGCTTCCTACGGGGTCAAAAACGCCACGGTTTCAAAGTATTTTTTCTGAAATGACATTAAGAAAAAATCAAATTATTCCGATATTAATTTAAAGGATTTAAAACAAGGACCGTACAAAAGCCTTAAAATATCAAATTCCCTTGAATTTATAAGGTGATTTTGGTATACTATTGGAACGAAAGTTAAAGGAGGTGCTCCTCATGGATGTCGGCGCAGTTTCTATGGCAATGTCACAGATCAATCTTAAAACAAACTGGGGTATGGCAATGCTTGACAAAGGTCTTGAAATGAACGAAGAGGCCGGGGCAAATATGATCCAGATGATGGATAAATCCCTTGAAACAACAGTAAACCCCAACATCGGAAGCAATTTTGATGTTTCCGTATAATTTTAATTAACCTATTAAGACCGTGCACTTTTGTGTACGGTCTTTTTTATTTTCGCAGAACCGCCGCGTCTCCGATAGATATTTTCTCATTATTTCATTTAACAATTGACACTATATTTCAGGCAAAATATAATATAATTGGTGCGTAAAAAACACATCCGCACCTGCTTAAAAACAAAAAATTCCTTATTTATATTTAAGGAAATATCAGGAGGGTACAAAATGGGTCTTATTTCAGCAGCTATAGGTTCAGGCTCCGGCGTTTTAGCCGATCAGTGGCGGGATTTCTTCGTTTGTGAATCCATGGACGCAGATGTTCTGATCACCAAAGGAGAGCATCGTGTTCAGGGAAGAAGCTCCAACACAAAGGGCAGCGACAATCTCATAACAAATGGCTCTGTAGTAGCCGTTCACGATGGACAATGTATGATAATCGTAGATCAGGGTAAGGTCGCAGAAATATGTGCAGAGCCCGGCGAATACACATACGACACATCCACAGAGCCGTCTATTTTCTACGGCGGTCTCGGCAAGGGAATCGTTGATTCCTTCAAACAGTTCGGCAAGAGATTCACCTTCGGCGGCGATACCGCAAAGGATCAGCGTATCTATTTCGTAAATATAAAGGACATTATCGGAAACAAATACGGTACTCCCAATCCTGTTCCTTTCAGGGTTGTGGATCAGAATGTTGGTCTGGACATCGATATCTCCATCAAATGTCACGGCGAATATACATATAAGATTGAGGATCCCATCCTTTTCTACAAAAATATTGCAGGAAATGTGACCGAAGATTATACCAGAGACCAGCTGGATTCTCAGCTTAAAAGTGAGCTCCTTACGGCTCTTCAGCCCGCTTTCGCAAAAATATCCGAAATGGGCATAAGATACAGTGCTCTTCCCGGACACGCAGACGATATTGCCGACGCTCTTAATGACATTCTTTCAGATAAATGGAAGGATATTTACGGTCTGACCATCGTTACCTTCGGTGTAAGCTCTGTAAACGCTTCCGAAGAAGACGAGAAGATGATCAAGGAGCTTCAGAGAAACGCAGCCTTCAGGAATCCCAATATGGCTGCTGCTCAGCTTGTCGGTGCCCAGTCACAGGCTATGCAGGATGCAGCAAACAACCAAAACGGCGCTATGATGGCCTTTGCCGGAATGAATATGGCTGGACAGGCCGGCGGAATGAATGCCGCTCAGCTTTTCCAGATGGGTCAGAACCAGCAGCCACAGCAGAGCGCTCCCGCTCCTGCTGCACCCGTTCAGAATGCAGCTCCTGCTGCCGGCGCATGGACCTGTCAATGCGGAACATCCAATACCGGAAACTTCTGTTCAAACTGTGGTCAGCCCAGGCCTTCGGCTGACTGGACCTGCAAGTGCGGAACCGTTAATTCAGGCAAGTTCTGCTCTAACTGCGGAAGTCCCAGGCCTTAACAGATGGCTATTTCTGAGTATAAATGCCCCGCTTGCGGCGGGACAATGGAGTTTAATCCCAAAACGCAGAACCTCAAGTGTCCGTTTTGCGACACGGAAATGGGGTTGGAAGAATACAAAAAACAAGCCGGAACAGACGCTTCTGCCGATGAAAAATCATCGGCAAAGCAACCGGCAAATCCTGATGAGGAAATAGAAGGCTACAATATTTATTCTTGCGAATCCTGCGGCGGAGAAATAATTGCGGAAGAGATCACCGGAACGGCAACCTGTCCCTTCTGCGGCAACAATATCGTAGTAAAAGAAAAATTCACCGGAAAAAACAGGCCGGATTACGTGCTTCCATTTAAATTTACCCAAAAGGAAGCCAAGACAAAATACAAGGAATACATCAGATCCAAGCTGAAATTCCTGCCAAATGCCTTTATTGACGAGAATCACATCGACCAGATCAGAGGATTATATATACCGTTCTGGCTGTATTCCGCCGATGTTACGGGCGAAGGCTCCTATAAGGGAGACAAGATCAAAACCTGGAAGGAAGGCAATGTGGAATTTACCGAGACATCACATTTCGATGTTACAAGAAAAGGTAATTTCTCCTTCAGTAATATCCCGGTTGACGCATCCAAAGAAATGCCGGACGACATTATGGATACACTTGAACCCTTTGATCTTTCCGAGATCAAGGAATTTGATATGATGTATCTGGCCGGTTTTATAGCAAACAAATACGATGTTTCTGACGAAGAAGCCTATCCGAGGGCAGAAAAGCGTATTACCAACAGTACTCACGCTATGCTGAGCGATACTCTTTCCTCCTATAACAGCACAAATACTGTTTTTGAAAACATCGATATAGACAAGAAAAAACCTGATTACGCACTGTTTCCGATCTGGTTTTTGAACACAACCTGGAACGGCACGCAATATCTGTTCGCCATGAACGGTCAAACCGGCGAATTTGTGGGAAATCTGCCCTGCGATAAGAATAAGGTCACGAGATACGGAGTTATCGTAAGCCTTATCAGCATAGTTTTAATCTATATCGTGACCAGCATATTTGTTGGAATGTAAGGGAGGATTATTATGACATTGATTTTTTCTATAATACTGGGAATAGTGATCGGCGTAATGATCACAAAATATACGGTCAATCAAATGATGAAGCCCGTTCATTCTGAAACCGAAGCAACTGAATACGTTGCAAACAGCGAATTTACCGTTCAGGATGATGTATTTGTAAACAAAAGCGTATCAAAAAGAAGGGCAGATTAAAGATAACTACTGTTATATTCGTTTATAACATTTGTTATTTCTATTTCAGTGGCGGAAACGGATCCCTGCACCATTTCTTTAGATCCCCCTCCCCTTGCATTAAAACGTTCCGACAATACTTTATTTAATTCTCTGGCATCTCCTTTGGAGGTGCCAATTATATAGTAAAAACCTTTATTTTCGTTGCCGTTGAAAATTGCCGAACACCCGTTACTTATCTCGACAAGCCTGTTTACGCCTTCACGCTGGTTAAATTTATCCAATCCATCCTTAAAAAGAACGATACCCGAACTGTTTGCAGGCAGCTCTTCTATTTCTTTCATAAGCTCCTGTTTCTCGGCACTAACGGCCTTATATTTCAGGGCAGCTATCTCGTTTTTGTATGTTTCCACCGCTTTTGTTATGTTGTCCATGCTCTCAGAGGTAATCTGTGACAGTTCGTTGAGGTATACCTGCATCTTCTGTACATATAGGAAGGCCCTCTCTCCGCATAATATGGTAAGCCTGCTACCGCCCTTATATTTTATAGCCTTAACAATCTTTACAAGCCCTATCTCACCGGTTCGCGTGACATGCGGAGCACAGCAGGCACAGCTGTCCACTCCTTCGATATCTACAATCCTTATATCGCCTTTTATCTCCTTTTTACTTCTGTATTCCCTTTTTTGTGCTTCTTCCGGAGAATAATATGCTGCTCTTACCTCAATATTGGCATACACGGCTTTATTTGCCTTTATCTCAAGCTCATCAAGCTCATCTTGCGTAAGATTCTTTGAAGTATCCAGGGTTACAATATGAGAGCTGAGATGAAATCCGACATTTTCCGAGCTGTAGTCCCTGTGCAGAATACCGGAAAGAATATGTTCTCCGGTATGGTTTTGCATATTGGAAAACCGTTTTGCCCAGTTTATCCTGCAGAATACTTTATTTCCTGCCTGTAACGAGATGATATTATTATCCGGATCGTCGATTACGTGTGTAATAATATCGTCTGATATTTGCACGTCGATAACCGGAAAGCCTTCAATTTCGCCATTATCAGGCTCTTGTCCTCCTTCTTCAGGAAAAAATGCGGTTTCCTTTAATACTAATAAAATCTTGTTATCATTTCGTTCTGAACTGACAATTTCGGATGTAAATTCCTTCATATACGGATCATCATCAAACAGTCTTTTCGTGATCAATTTTTGTCTCCTGTCTTGTTTATATGATATGATAAAAGCTTTGTTTTTAAGGGCTTTTTAGCTCTAAAAAGGCCATTTTACGGTAATGATCAGATCAAACAGCCATTCTGGTCATATACCTTTGTAATATTGAAGGAACCTATTCCTGCATTTATAAGATCCTCTTCAAAAGCGATAAAATCAATATAATGGCAGCCCGCTCTCCAACCGTCGATCACCTTTAATATAGGTAAAACCCTGTCGTTAACCTTCCAGATGCTATACCCGGAAACGGTTATTGTATGATCGCGGTAGAACCCACGGAGCAGACTCATCATAACCGGTCTCTCCTTATCAATCTCTCTTTTCACGGTTTTTTCAAAACTCCATGTATAGCATCCGTTACACTTGCTTTTGTACCCGTAAAAAGAAAGGGTATCTTTTGTTATGTTATTGATTTTTGTGGGGAAGGTACCTTTTTCATCCGAATACCCGTAAATACACCCGTAATTTTCTACCGTTTGGTAAATTCGTTTAATATCATCGGCTATATAACGGCATCCTTTTATTTTTCTGTAGTAATCAATAACTTTCGATATCGACACAATAGAGCAGTTATTTACGCGTTTCCCGCTGATCTGTTCCATTGAACTCTCTTCGATAACAAGAGATTTTCCCGGATTTACAATAACACCATCTCCACTATATCTTGTTTTTAAATATTCTTTTATATCCGAAAAACCACCATATGGTGTTATTTCTTTTTTTACATTTCGTAACATAACTTTTTATATCGATTGCTTTTTCCTTTCAAGAGCCGTTTTTCTGATTCTTTTCAGATCATCTAC
>JAILOD010000117.1 GCA_024691015.1 Lachnospiraceae bacterium | reverse complement strand
GGCAGGGTATGTATTCCAATAAGCTTTTATCCTTAAAACAGTTATGTGATCAATTGTCTGTTTCTGTCGCAACCGGCAGGAACTGGATCAGGCTGGGCAAAATTGTACCCGAATACACCGAAGGTAAAAAACATTATTTTTCGGAAAGCTATGTTTCGGCGCTAAGGAATGAACTGCGGTCAGGAAGGAATCCTGCTTTAAAAAGCAGAAGGAATAAAAAATATGTATCCGGAAATGCTTTTTACGGTTCCTATGTATCCGAAAACTGCAAAAATCTACCGATCATTCAAAAATTCGAACTGACTCCCGAAGAAATACGGCTTGTAAATAATACGGTTGATCCGGTTTATAAAAGGATCATTTGATATTCCCGAGCCTTTAATTTATAATATACGGCGGCAGTAACGTGGCACCGTGGGGATCCATGGTGCTTTTTTTAAGAAATGATGAAAAGCCCGGAAAGTCTGTCAGGGAGCTGGGCCTTATTGCAGATAAGAGAATGTATGAGGCAAAATCAGCCCATTACAGAAAGACAGGTGTAGACAGAAGAGGACACTGCAGAACAGTCACCTGAAAAAGGCTTCGCCGAAAAGATATCATCGTGGCTTAAATCCTTCGGGACTACCGGGCAGGTTCATCCCGATGATCTTAAGGAGTATCTCGAAAAAACGGATATTAAGTATATGCGAGATTATTTTGCGGGAAATAAAACTTCGCTAAGCATTTTCTACAGAAGAAAATACGAGGATGGATTTAAGCAGGTAATGATGGAGATCATTCCGGCTAATGATTACACCGAAAAAGATCAAAGCCTGTACCTTTATGTGAAAAATATAGATAAGTAATAAAAAGGGGAAACGGATGTACCTGGATTTTACTGATACATTGTATGCATTGTCTTTTGCACTGGATGCAGTGGAAAAAGAATATAACGGAGTTCTGCAGGGGCATGGTAAAAGAGTTGCCTGGATGAGCGAGTGCCTGGGGCGTAAAGCCGGGATAGGCGGAGTGGAATTGATCGATCTTACTGGCGTTGCGGTATTACACGATAATTCTATAATAGAATTTTTAGACGAGATCGAATGGGGACATATATATAAGAATCTTGATTCCCTTGGCGGGCATTGTAAAAGAGGTGAAGAGCGCATTCGTCTGCTTCCTTTTAAAACCGATCTTACAGATGCGATCCTCTACCACCATGAAAATGCAAACGGAGAAGGACCGTTTGGCAAAACTGTAAAGGAAACTCCGTTGAGTGCACAGATCATTCATATGGCAGACAGTATAGATACCTGCTTTGATCTTACGGCGATAACAAAAAATGATTACAAGAAGATATCGGAGTTTGTGCATAAAGAGGAAGGTGAAATGTTTGGCAGCGACATGGTTTCTCTTTTCGATGAGGCCTTTTCATACGAAGAGATTGAAAGATTTTGTGAAAAGGGTGTTGACCGTTGCCTGAAGGAAGACGTTCCAACTGTTTTTGCGGATTTTTCAAGAGAAGAGATAAACGGTATTACCGGGTTTTTCTCCGAGATAATAGATTTTAAATCATCATTTACGAAAGTACATTCGATCGGAGTTGCCAAAAGGGCTGAAATGATGGCGGCCTTTTATGGATGGGATAAAGATAAAACCGATCGCTTTTATTTTGCCGGAGCATTACATGATATAGGAAAAATGGTTGTAAAAAATGATATTCTTGAGAAACCGGACAAGCTTACGGATTTTGAGTTTGTCGAAATGAAGAATCATGCTGCAGCTACCTACCGTATATTACATCAGATTGAAGGAATGGAGGATATTACGGAGTGGGCTGCAAATCATCACGAAAAGCTCGACGGAATGGGGTATCCGAGAGGCTTAAGGGCAGAAGAGTTACCCTTTGAGGACAGAGTGATGGCAATCGTGGATATCTATCAGGCACTCACCGAAAACCGTCCGTATAAAGCCGGCCTGTCGCATGAAAAGACCATCTCTATGATGAGAGATATGGCAGGTTTTGGAAAGATAGATGGAAAAAGAGTTGAAGATGCCAATACTGTGTTCGGATGAATACGGGCAAATGCATCTAAATATGTCAAAATATGTCTAAATATGTCTAAATATGTCTAAAATAAGATAATACTATTCATTATACCCTCAGCCTATGTTATAATAAATTCTGTATATGTTTTTTTATTATGCCACAGATATGGGGGTCTATTATTTTAATGAAGAAAAAATTCTATTTAAAAAAGTTTCTTATCAATATTCTTTCAGTATCACTTGTATTACAGTCCGGGTTTTCCAATCCCAATATTATATATGCAGAGCCGGTTGAACAGGAGGCTCAAATAAGCGAAAATGTCGCACAAACCGACGCTTCCGAAAACACGGTTTCCGTTAAAGAGGAATCCGGTGATGTTAGTGAAATCACACCGAGCAGCAATGAGCCTGTCTATGATCAGGAAAGTGAAGAAGTTGCTGAAGTTGTTGAAACGAAAACCCAATCGGTAAATTCAGTAGAGAACAATACTGACCCTGAAGAAGAGACAAAGGAACAGGAAATTCTTTCTTCTAACAAAACTGACAGTGTATCCGATAACGAAACTGACAGTGTATCCGATAACGGCACCGTCAGTGATGATGTCGTTGATAAAAGGGAAATAGTCGGCGGATACATTGAAATGCCCTGGGATAATAATACCCCTGTTGTTGAAGAGGACGAGAACTATGTTCAGCTTGTGGAGAAAATAGTTGATGAAGATGTAAGAATCAATTCGGATGGTAGTATAGAAACTCCCGTGCAACTGGATTATGTTCAGACTCCTGAATCCATAGAAGCTAAATTTCCGGATCTTGAGTCAGAACAGGCTATACTTAATTATTTAAAGGATAATTATCCGGATACCAGATCTCAAAGTCCTTACGGAACCTGCTGGGCTCATTCTTCGATCGCACTGACAGAGTTTTATATGATAAAACACGGATTAAAGGATAGTACAGGAGTTGTTGGCAAGGACGTAAATTACAGTGAATCCCAGCTTGCGTATTTTTGTTATCATCAGACTCCCGACGGAATAGTGGGAGATACGGGAGACAGGTTAAGCTATGATAAAGATGGCGGTGATAAAGTAAACTATCTGGATATAGGGGGAAACCTGAATCATTCTGCACAAAGCTTGATGCGCTATAACGGTGTGGCAGATGAAACGGACGAGGCGCTTAAATACGAAAATGCGGCAGATACCATCAATGACGGCCTGGATGATGAATATGCAACATCCGGGAATGTGGTCCACCTGAAGAATGCTTATCTTATAAATATAAATCAGAATCCTTTGATCGTTAAGCAGGCGATAAAAGAAAATGGTATTGTTGGCGTAAGTTATTATTCTGATACAGGAAAATATCTTAACAAGACTACCAACGCATATTATAACAATGTCGATGCAACAACCAATCACGCTGTTGCAATCGTGGGCTGGGATGATGGTTACAGCAAAGAGAATTTTTTAGAAGGAAAAAGACCTGAAAATGACGGAGCCTGGCTGATAAGGAACAGCTGGACTACCAATACAGAGTTTTCGGTATATTCCTACTTCTGGCTTTCATATGAAGACAAAAGCTTAGCCGATACTGCCTATGTTTTTGAAATGGCAGACCGTGAAAACGGCGAAGAGTATGACAACAATTATAATTATGATTCTCAGCTGCATCATACCGGATCTTCCGGTTATACAAAGGTGGCAAATGTATTTACGGCACAAAAGAATTCCGAAAGCCTGAAGGCTGTACAGATAGAATCCACAACAAGAATTCCCGGTGATTACACTGTGGAAATTTATAAAAACCTTACGGATTCGGATAATCCCGAAAGCGGAAGCAAGATTAACGACGCTACAACCGTCGGAAACTTACCCTTTGCCGGTAAATATACCATATCTTTGAATGCACCCGTTGAGCTTACACAGGGTGAGAATTTTGCGGTTGTGGTAACTACCCAAAAGCCGGTCGACCGGGAATATGATCTTAATATTGATGATCAGGTAAAGGGTACTGTTGCCATAAATCAGGGAGAAAGCTTCTATTATTCCGAAAGCTCCTGGGAGGATTACATTAACATGGCAGGAAGTGCAGGTAACCTTTGTATCAGGGCACTTACCAATAACAGTGAGGCTTCACTTCCGGCAAGTATAAATTCTCTTTCAGTAAAGAGTAGGACTGACAGCACAATTTCCTTTGTCTGGTCTGCTGCTGATGCCGAAAAATATGAAATCTGGAAAGCCGCAGGAGACTCCGATGAATTTACAAAAGCGGGTGAGGTTGAAGCTTCCGAGCGGAAATTTACCGTAAGCGGACTTTCTGCAGTAACGACATATAAATTTAAGGTATATCCTGTAAAGAACAGTTCAAAAGTAGAAAATGGTGTTTCTCCGGAAGTGTCTGTTTCAACCCTTGCTTCAATTCCCGTTCCTGAACTAGTCAAGAAAGGAAATTATACGGCAACGATAAGATGGGATGCTT
>JAILOD010000053.1 GCA_024691015.1 Lachnospiraceae bacterium | reverse complement strand
ACGCCGGTAATGCCTGAGCCTGTGGTAGCAATGCCCGAGCCCGCACCGGTAATGCCTGAACCTGTGGCAGCAATGCCCGAACCTACACCGGTAATACCCGAACCTGCACCTGCAATTCCTGCACCTGCACCGGTTCCCGATATAATGACAGCAAATTCAATTAACACAGAAAGAGGAGAGTTAAAAATGGATGCAAATTCAATGATGGCAGGAATGGGGATGATGTCCGGTATGGGAGGAATGATGCCCGCTCAGGACGTGGCAATGGCAACAGCAGCAACACCTGCGGCAGCTCCAGCTACAGCACCGGTAGCTGAAATGTCAATGGATGAGCCCGCAACGGATGAAACAGGAATGATCTGTGAAGGAATGGTTATAAACGGAGATGTTTCCGCAACAGGATCTCTTGATGTTATCGGTACCGTAAACGGAAACATCACAATAAGAGGAAAACTGAGTGTGTCCGGTTCTATTACAGGAGATTCCAAAGCAAGTGAGATCTTTGCGGATTCAGCAAAGATTACAGGAGAGGTTGTAAGTACCGGTGCAGTTAAGATCGGTCAGGAAACCGTTATCATCGGTAACATCAGTGCAACAAGTGCAGTAGTTGCCGGAGCCGTTAAAGGTGATATAGATGTCCGCGGCCCCGTGATCCTTGATACATCAGCCATTGTAATGGGTGACATCAAGTCCAAGTCTGTACAGATCAACAACGGAGCAGTTATTGAAGGACATTGTTCACAGTGTTACGCAGAAGTAAGTCCCACATCGTTCTTTTCATCAATGAAGGGAAAAGCATAAATGAGCAGAGTACTCCTGAAATTATCGGGTGAAGCCTTATCGGGTGACAAAAAGACCGGTTTTGACGAAGCAACCGTCTTAAAGGTTGCCGGACAGGTCAAAAAAATAGTTGATATGGGTAACGAAGTAGGTATAGTTATCGGAGGCGGAAACTTCTGGCGTGGTCGTTCTTCCGAAAATATAGACAGAACAAAGGCCGATCAGATAGGGATGCTTGCAACAATAATGAATTGCATTTATGTTTCCGAGATCATGAGAAGTGTCGGTCTTATGACTGCTATCCTTACACCCTTTGAATGCGGTTCGTTCACGAAGCTTTTTTCCAAAGACAGGGCGAATAAGTATTTTTCAAAAGGAATGGTTGTATTCTTTGCAGGTGGAACGGGACATCCGTATTTTTCGACGGATACGGGTGTTGTACTTCGTGCTATTGAGGTGGAGGCCGATGAAATACTTCTCGCCAAAGCTATTGACGGGGTATATGACAGCGACCCCGCAAAAAATCCAGATGCAAAGAGATACGATACTTTAACACTTAAAGAAGTAATAGACAACAAGCTTCAGGTAGTGGATCTTACGGCATCAATGCTGGCATTCGAAAACAAAATGCCGATGAAGGTGTTTGCTCTTCAGGAAGAAGATTCGATTATAAAAGCAGTAAGCGGTAGTTTTAATGGTACAACGGTCACCGTATAGTTTTCTAAATTAACTTAAGATCAACTCTCATATCAAAAGGAGAAAAGTTATGGATGAAAGAATTGCGAAATACGAAGACAAGATGAACAAATCAATCGACAATCTTAAGAATGAATATGCGGGAATTCGAGCAGGACGTGCAAATCCTCATATTCTTGATAAGGTAAAGGTTGATTACTACGGAACACCAACACCCGTTGCACAGGTAGGAAACGTAGCTGTACCCGAGGCAAGGGTTATAACCATTACTCCCTGGGAAAAGAATATGCTTAAAGAGGTTGAAAAGGCTATTCAGGTTGCCAATCTCGGTATCAATCCCAATAATGACGGTTCTTCCATAAGGCTGGTTTTCCCCGAGCTTACAGAAGAGCGTCGTAAGGAGCTTGCAAAGGATGTTAAGAAAAAGGCTGAGGATACAAAGGTAGCCATTCGAAATATCAGACGCGACGGCGACAAGGATCTTAAAAAGATCGACAAATCCGAGGTTTCAGAGGATGTTATAGCCGATCTTCAGGAAGATCTTCAGAAGATGAGTGATAAATTCGTTAAAAAGATAGACGAGCTCTGTGCCGAAAAAGAAAAGGACATCATGACGGTATGAACATTCCTCGTCATGTTGCCATCATTCTTGACGGTAACGGCCGTTGGGCCAAAGCAAAAGGGATGCCCCGTAATTATGGACATACTGCAGGGGCAAAAAACGTCGAAGATATATGCAGAGCCTGTCATGATATAGGCATAAAGTATCTCACGGTCTATGCTTTTTCAACCGAGAACTGGTCAAGGCCTGAAGATGAAGTATCCGCTCTTATGATGCTTCTTCGGAATTACTTAAAGACCTGTATAAAGACAGCGAAAAAAAACAATATGTCTGTCAGAGTTATCGGAGAAAAGAGCCGTCTTGACGATGATATCAGAGAGACCATAGAAAAGCTTGAAAAAGAGACCGCTTCATACGACGGCCTCTGTTTTACCATCGCATTAAATTATGGCAGCAGAGATGAGATCAGCAGAGCCTTTAATCTTATTCTTGAAGAGATAAGAGACGGCAGACTGGACAAGGATATTAAAATCGACGAAAAGCTGATCAGTGAACATCTTGATACAAGAGGGCTTCCGGATCCCGATCTTCTTATTCGGACGAGCGGAGAATTAAGGCTTTCAAATTTCCTTTTATGGCAGCTTGCGTATTCGGAATTTTATTTCACCGATGTCCACTGGCCTGATTTCAACAAGTCCGAGCTTGAAAAAGCGGTTGAAAGCTATTCCGCCAGAAACAGAAGATTTGGCGGTGTCTGATAAGGGCTTGGATAAACATCTGACTTTCGGAGAGGAAAATTCATGAAAACCAGGATCATCAGCGGGGCAGTTCTGGTATTGATACTCGGAAGTGCTCTGTTAACAGGAAAATATTATCTGTGGGCACTCTGTCTGTTTATTTCAATTGTCGGGTTTATAGAGCTCTCAAAAGCCATGGCGGGGATCACGGATGAAAAGTTAAAGGTTGATCCTATGGACATTCTTGGAATAGCGGGAATTATAGCCTATTATATTCTTATCCTGTTTTATCCCAACAAAAGTATAAATATGTTTCTGTTTTTCTGCATACTGTTTCTTATTGCGGAAATGATCTTATATGTTCTTACATTCCCCAAGTTTTCGACTGAAAAAATGTTTTCAACCTTCTTTGGAATGTTTTATACAGGAGTATGTGTGGCCTGTATTTACCTGGTAAGGAACAGAGAAAGAGGCATAAGGCTGGTATGGCTTATATTCATAAGCTCCTGGATATGCGATACCTGTGCTTATTTCTCGGGAGTTGCTCTGGGCAAACACCGCCTTGCTCCAATACTAAGTCCGAAAAAATCCGTAGAAGGTGCGATAGGCGGAGTTGTCGGAAGTACTATTATCGGAGGACTGTTTGCGGCCTTTGCCATGAAGGAACCGAAGGAAATAGTCTTTATCTATATGATCATTTGTGCTGCAGGAGCGGTTATTTCCCAGTTTGGGGATCTCTTTGCTTCGGCACTTAAAAGAAAGCATGATATAAAGGATTACGGCAGGCTCATTCCCGGACATGGCGGGATTTTGGACCGCTTTGATTCCGTAATCATCACGGCACCGATAGTTTATATGCTTTCGGTATTTATAAAATGATAAGGGAGACGCAATGAAAAACCTTATAATTTTGGGCTCAACCGGTTCAATAGGAACCCAGACCCTTGATATAGTAAGAGCAAACCCGGATCGCTTTAAAGTGTCGGCGATCGCGGCAGGAAAAAATACAAAGCTTATGGAGGAACAGGTCAGGGAGTTTAAGCCTTCGCTGGCTGTTCTTTTTGATGAAAAGGCGGCTGAAGGATTAAAAATAAACATCGCTGATACAGATACGAAGGTACTATCAGGAATGGATGGGATCCTTCAGGCGGCAATACACCCGGATGGAGATATCGTTGTGGGTGCTATGGTCGGAATGATCGGTATAAGACCTACAATTGCCGCAATAGAAGCCGGAAAGGACATTGCTCTTGCAAATAAGGAGACACTGGTGTGTGCAGGTCACCTTATAATGCCTCTTGCAAAAGAAAAAAACGTAAAGATCCTTCCCGTGGATTCAGAGCATTCGGCCATCTTTCAGTCATTAAGAGCCGGAGAGCATAAAGAAATAGAAAAGATCCTGCTTACGGCCTCGGGCGGCCCGTTCAGAGGGAAGAAGAGGAATGAGCTTAAAAACATACGTCCCGCGGATGCCTTAAAGCATCCTAACTGGGATATGGGAGCAAAGGTTACGATCGATTCATCAACCCTTGCAAATAAAGGGCTTGAGCTTATGGAAGCCCATCATCTTTTTGATGTGGAATATGACAATATCGAGATACTTCTGCATCCCGAAAGCATAGTTCATTCTGCAGTGCAGTACAGGGATGGTGCGGTTATAGCGCAGCTCGGAGTTCCGGACATGCATCTTCCCATTCAATATGCGCTTACTTATCCGGAGAGGATATACCTTGATGAAAAGCGGCTTGACCTTTTCGCACTTCACACTCTGAATTTCGAAAAACCCGATACGGATACCTTCAGAATGTTAGCACTTGCCATATCATCCGCAAAGGCCGGAGGGCTTTTACCCACGGTATTCAATGCGGCAAATGAAGAAGCTGTAAGTCTATTCTTAAAGGAAAAACTCGGTTATCTCGAGATCGCGGATGCGGTAGGGGAAACACTTGAAAGCATAAAAAATATCGACTCTCCTTCGCTTGACGAGATCCTTTCGGCTGAAAGCGAAGCCAGAAGGTTAGTAAAGGAAAAATTCGGCTGATGTCTATTATTATCTCCTTATTGATAATCAATATCATAATAGTGATCCACGAAGGAGGACACTGCCTTATCGCAAAGAAAAGCGGTATTGCAGTTAAAGAATTCTTTGTCGGTGTGGGGCCTGATATCATTTCTATCGAAAAAGGCGGCACCAAATATGCGCTGAAGCTCATTCCTTTCGGAGGAGCCTGTGTGTTTGACGGCATGTTTGAGGAGTCTGATAATCCGTCGGCTTATCTTAATTCTCCTGTCTGGAGACGTATTGCCACGGTTTTGGCAGGGCCTTTTATGAATTTCTTTCTTTCATTTTTTCTGGCATTGTTTGTTATCGGGATCGTCGGTATAGATAAACCCGTAATAGCAGAAGTAATGCCCGGTTATCCTGCTTCTGAAGCGGGGATAAGCGCCGGAGATGAGATCGTAAAGCTTGATAATAAAAGGATTGAGATATACAGGGACATTTCTCTTGAAGGAATGTTTTCCACCGGAAAGAGCGTGCGTGTTACCTATAAACATGACGGCCTTTTAAAGGAGACGGTATTAACACCGAGGTATTCCAAGGAGGACGGGAGATATCTTTTCGGCTTCAGAGGACCGAAGGAATATGTTAAGGGGAACCCTCTGGAGGTTGTAAAATACAGTATTGTCGAAACCAGATACTGGATCGAGGCAACCGTTAAAAGTCTTGGCCTTATTTTCAAGGGGAAGGTCACAAAGGATGACTTCGCCGGCCCCGTGGGCGTTACCAAGGTAGTGGGCGATGTATATGAAGCCTCAAAGCCGTCGGGGATTTTCTATATCTTTTTAAATCTTATGAATCTTACAATTCTATTAAGTGCGGATATCGGAGTTATGAATCTGCTTCCGCTGCCGGCTCTTGATGGCGGAAAGTTTCTGTTTCTGTTATTCGAGGCAGTTACCGGTAAAAAGCCTTCACCGCGTTTTGAGGGTGTGGTTCAGTTTGCCGGGATGTGTCTTTTGCTGGTTTTCGTTATATTTATCACCTTTAACGACATAACCAGATTTTTCCGTTGACCCGGGA
>JAILOD010000297.1 GCA_024691015.1 Lachnospiraceae bacterium | reverse complement strand
TAAGAAAATCAAAACCGCCCGCCTTAGCCAATTCAATAGCAAAAATAACACTTTAAAAGAAAAATATTGTATAATAATTATTACAAAACGAACCTCGAAAGGCCGAAAAACTGCCATATGGTGATAATGATCGCGGACAACAGCATAGAGGAGATTGAAAAGACATACACACTTCTTTCCAAAAAAGAACCGGATTACGTTTTCTACAAGGTTGGAAGCGGAGAAGCTGCGCTTCATACCATAAAAGGAAACAAGGTGGATGTTGCATTTATAGAGACCGGACTATCCGACATGGACGGCATAGAGCTTGCACAGAAAATACAGGAAAAAGATATCACCACAGACATAGTCTTTATATCGGAAAACGGCGATAAAGCCGCAGAGGCATTTGAAATATACGCAAGCGCTTATCTTATAAAGCCACTAACTTATGAAAAAGTTGCTAAGGCAATAGAAAATTTAAGGCATTACCGGAAAGAAAATAAGCACATAAAAGTGCAGTGCTTCGGATATTTCGAAGCCTGGGCAGACGATATTCCGATCATATTTGAACGAAAGGTTACAAAGCAGCTTTTCGCCTATCTCATAGACCGAAACGGGGCCTTATGTGATGCGGATCAAATGATATGTGCACTCTGGCCGGAAAAGGGAGTAACCCCATCTAACAGAAACTATATCCGCAGGATCATTTCAGACTTAAGATCCACCTTCAATACGCTGGGCTTTGAGGACGTACTGGTACATAATAAAGGTTTGCTCGGCATAAACAAAAGAAAGATAGACTGTGATTATTACAGATATCTGGAGGGTGATCCCTACGGGATAAAAAAATACAGGGGCGAATATATGTCGCAATATTCGTTCGCAGAGAATACCAACGCGAAGCTGTCCATTAATCTTATCGAAAAAGATGATGAAAATCATTATAACAACGATATCAAACTCAGTGTAAAATGCTTTGGAGGCTTTAACGTATACCATAAGGACGAGCCTCTGATATTCACAAGAAAGAAGACAAAAGAGCTGTTCGCCTTTCTTGTCTACAAAGGCGGAACGGTTATAACGGCAGAAGAGGCTTGCAGTGCGTTGTGGCCGGAGGAGTTAGACAGGACTGCTGCCGGGCATCGTCTCAGAACCGTAATCAGTGATTTAAAGAAGACACTTAAAGAAATAGGGTTGGAGAACATTCTTATAAGGAAGCATCGTCAACTGGCAATAAGACGTGATATGATAGAATGTGATCACTGGAATGCGGAAGAGGATTTTGAACAGCCGGATGTATATAAAGCAGACAGTTATATGCAGCCTTACCCTTGGGCCGAGCCTGAAAGAGAAAGGCTTATAAATGGCATATTATTACGGGTTACTCGTATATAAACTATAACAAGAGTTTTTTTTACAAAAAGGAGAAAATGCATTATGGATGGAATGAATGGAATTAACATGGATGAAATGGATGAAATTGGAATTAATCCTGATACTTTTTTTAAACCAGAAATCAGATCCGGTTATAAGGAAGAAATGAGTCTTGAGAATTTCACTGAAACCATGGATGATGCGGATCATAAATGGGAAGAGAAGGAGATCGATCTGTTTCAGGAAGTGTACGAATGTATACTTGATCGTCAGACGAAGCGTGACTGGGCTGGAATAGATGAGCGGGATGCAAATAAGCTGACAAAAAGAGCACAGACACTTATAGGTAATTTATTAGATGAAAAGGATCCGTACGGTTTTGTTAAAGATGAGAATGGTCTGCCTACAAAAGAAAAAAATTTTTATAAGTATGTCGAAGCGATGAACACGCTTTTTAATGATGTTGAAAAAGTCTTTGATAAAAGACATAAGTTTGATCGTACTATTTTACAAAATATAAATTTTGCTAAGAAAAAGTATCTTGACCGTTATATGAAGCAGGTGAATGAGGCCAGACAGGAAGAAAAGAAGGAAGTTGATCAGAATGAAAATCAGCCTGAAAATGCAGAAGTTCAGGAGCAGAAACAAAACAGATCAAATTTATTATTTAAAAATGCAGATGAATTAAACAACAGTCTGATCCAAAATAAGTTTGATGTGAATTCTGCAGGAACGGTTTCAAATATATATAAAACCATATTTGCTCACCAAGACGGATGGACGCGTATCAGTGATGAACAAAGACAAGCTCTTACCGGCAGGTTTGAAGCTGTCCTTAATGACTTATATTCATATAAAAATACGGACAATATAGATAAAAATTTAGATAACCAGCTCAAGCTTTACAACGATCTTTCGATCGTTCTTACCGATGTTCAAAAAGCATTTGAAACGCAACAAACCCAGCCTCAGTATTATATGTCTCAGGCAATGATCAGGTCATTGAATCAGGCAAAGGAGGGTATTCAGGAACAGAAAGATTCGAACTTAATATTAAACAATTCTAATGAATTATATAACAGATTAACTCAGAATAATTTTGATGAGGCTTCTGCCGGTACGATCTCAAATATATATAAAAACATTTATGGAGCAAACGCCGGCTGGAAGAATATCGATAAAAATCAGGAGCAGGCTCTTAAGGGCAAACTGGAAAATGCCCTGAATGGTTTTCGTGCATATAAGAGTACGGATAATATAAATGATGAAATAAAGAATCAGCTCAAACTTTACAATGATCTGACGAACGTCTTAAACGAGGTTTCCGAAGCATTCAAAAATAATACAGATCAGCCTCAATATTATTTGTCTGAAGAAATGAAAAAGTCTTTGGGCAGTTTTAAGGAGAAGGTTTGGGAGAAAAACAAGCAGAAATTATCAAAAGACAGACAGGGATCACCATTAAATCACAAAGAATTAAGGGTTAGCTTGAACTGGAATAATTTTGATGATGCTTCTGTCAGGTATATTACAAATATATTTGAAAGCACTTTTAATTCCAATGCGGGATGGGATGCGATAAGTGACGAACAAAGACTTGATCTTACCAACAAGATCGTAAAAGTCATGAATGATTTTTATTCATATACTGAAGCTACTGAAGCAAATGATGAATATGTAATTAAATCCGATCAGATCAGACTTTATAATGAACTGTCGAATGTTCTTACCGATGTTCAAAAAGCATTTGAAAACAATAAAAATAATCCTCTCTATATTGCTTCAAATAATGCAAACGTTCATTTTAAGAATGAACTTGAGAAATTAGGAAAGGTACCTGAATTATTATTTGAAAATGAAAATGAGTTAAATGAGACGCTCACTGATAATCAATGGGAAAATGACGCTGCTTTAGCAATCTGTAACGTATACAGATTTATATATGGAAATGAGAATACCAAAAAATTTGGATGGGACAAGCTTGAGGATCATAAAAAGCTGCCTATCATGCAGAAGCTGGCATCTACATTAAATGAGATTTACAACTATAAGAAATCAGACGAACAGAAGTTAAATCGGGAAAATAAGATTAAATTATTCACAGATTTAAATGACGTTCTCAAACAGGTCAG
>JAILOD010000225.1 GCA_024691015.1 Lachnospiraceae bacterium | reverse complement strand
GGAAAGCTTGCGGCATCGCAGAACACGAAGTACTTCTGGCATGTGCTTCATCTTCCGATGCGTTTCTTTTCACAGCGTATGGCTGCGGATATAGATCAGAGAAGAATGGCCTCCGCAACGATAGCGGATATGCTGGTAAACATAGTGGCTCCGGCCGCTATTCAGAGTGTGATGCTGATCTTCTATCTGGTTGTAATGCTTCGTTATTCCGTTCTTCTTACGCTTATAGGACTTATCTGCGTGTCCTTAAATGCCTTTGTTGCCGTATGGGTCAGCAAGAAGCGTATCAATGTGACGAGAGTTATGCTCCGTGACGAATCCAAACTGTATTCCACAACAATTTCGGGAATTGAAATGATAGAGACAATAAAGGCCAGCGGTGCTGAAAAGGGTTTCTTCGGAAAATGGGCCGGTTATCAGGCAAGTGTCAATACCCAAAGGGCAAAATTCACGACACTTGACGTACAGATCGGAAAATTGCCCGAGATAATAACAACTCTTGCAAACGACCTTATCCTTGTGATAGGAGTCCTGCTGGTTATGAGAGGAGAGTTCAGCTCCGGTATGGTTCTGGCTTTCTCGTCTCTTATAGTGCAGTTTTTTGCACCGGCACAGTCTATCGTTCAAATGGGACAGCAGATCCAGGAAATGCGCTCCCAGATGGAGAGAATAGATGATGTTCTGGAATATCCCGAGGACAGCATTTATGATGGCGAAGCAAACAGGGATGGAGACGAAGAGGCACTTACAAAGCTTTCGGGAGCTGTTACCATAAAGGGGCTTACATTCGGCTACAGCAAACTTGCCGAGCCGCTTATCGAAGACTTTTCACTGGATTTAAAGCCCGGAAAAAGCGTGGCCTTCGTGGGCGGCTCCGGTTGCGGAAAGAGTACCTTAAGCCGTCTTATATCGGGATTGTATCAGCCCTGGGACGGGGAGATCCTGTACGACGGAAAAACCATAGACCAGATAGACAGAGATGTATTTACGGGATCTTTAGCGGTTGTTAATCAGGAGATTACAATGTTTGAGGATACCATCGCCAACAACATCCGAATGTGGGATAAATCCATAGAGGACTTTGAAATGATACTTGCGGCAAGGGATGCGCAGATCCACGATGATATTATGGAACGTGAAAAGGGTTATCAGTATACCTTAGGTGAAGGAGGAAGGGATTTTTCCGGTGGCCAGAGGCAGAGGATTGAAATAGCGAGGGTACTGGCTCAGGACCCAACCATCATAATAATGGACGAGGCCACCAGTGCACTTGATGCAAAGACGGAATATGATGTAATAAAGTCAATAAGAGACAGGGGCATCACCTCCATAGTAGTAGCTCACAGGCTTTCCACCATAAGAGACTGTGATGAGATCATAGTGCTTGATCAGGGGAAGGTAGTACAAAGAGGTACCCACAATGAACTTATGGCAGAAGGCGGGCTTTATTCAAAGCTTGTCACGAGTGAATAAGGGGGTGTACTATGGGCTGGTTTGATGAACAGATAAAGCAGAGAAAGAAAAATGATGTTGAAAGCTTTGAGGATTCCTGCCTCCAGATAGCGGGAAGCATTATGGGTCGAAAATACACGGCGGCTCTTCATGATGACAGAGAGAAGGCCACGGATGCTATCGGAGATATATTAAAGTACTATCACGTAAGAGGGCGCGAGGTTCCTGAAAAGCTTCAGAATATTGATGAGGTTTTGGATTATCTTCTTCGCCCCTCGGGGATAATGACACGTGAGGTAACCTTAAAGGAGGGGTGGAGAAAGGATGCATCGGGAGCAATGCTCACGACCTTTGAGGAAAACTCCGTTCCGGTAGCACTGATTCCCGCAGGAGTTAAAGGCTATGTCTATATTGATAAGGATACAGGATACCAAAGTCCGGTAAGTGAAGATAGTGAAAAGCTCTTCTCAAAAAGTGCTATAGCTTTTTACAAACCATTTCCCAACGAAAAGCTTGGATTAAAGGAGCTCTTTAAATATATCATCGGGAGCGTCAACAAAAGGACACTTATGGGATATTTCGCATTCACTGCGATAGCGACCCTTGTAGGCCTTATCATTCCGCCTCTTACCAAAAATCTTTTTTCCTCCGTAATGCCATATGGAAATATGACATCGCTTTTGGCGGTCGCTGTATTTATGATCTGTGCATCCGTCGGAAAGATAATGTTTGAAATGGTGCAGGGGCTCATATTATCCAAGATCTCCCTGCAGATGAGCTATGAGGTGGAATCGGCCGCAATGATGAGGATACTGACACTGCCCAGTTCATTCTTCAAGAAATATTCATCCGGTGATCTGGGTAACAGGATGTCGTATCTTACTCTTCTGGTGCAGGATCTGGTGGATTTCGGTTTTGCGGGCTTTGTAATGGTACTGTTTTCTGTTATATATATTTTCCAGATACTATCATATGCACCGTCCCTTGCAGTTCCTGCGTTTGTGGTAACCTTGCTGGTCCTTCTAATAAATATCTTCGCAGTGAGGGTAAAGGGCGAGATTGGATGCAGGCAGATGGAGCTTAACTCCAAAGAGATAGGTATGTCCTATGCTTTTGTTTCGGGTATAGAAAAGATACGTCTTAGCGGAGCGGAGAGAAGAGCCTTTTCCAAATGGGGTAAGCGGTATGCAGATCAGGCAGAGCTTTTATACAATCCGCCGCTGTTTGCAAAGGTCTATTCGGCCATAACAAGGATTATCCCGCTTATAGGTACCATTGTGATCTATTACACGGCGGTACGCTCACATATATCTGTGGGTGAATACTATGCCTTCAATGCGGCTTTCGGAATTGTGGTGGGTCAGCTTGCGAATCTGGAGCTTATAATCGTACCGGCATCACAGGTGAAGCCCATACTGGATATGGTGCGCCCGATAACAGAGACGCTGCCGGAGGCAAGGGAAGACAAGACTGTTCTTGACCGTATTTCGGGAGGAATAGAGCTTAACAACGTGACCTTCAGATATCAGAAGAATATGCCGGATGTCCTTAAGAACATAAATCTTAAGATAAAGCCCGGACAGTATGTGGCGATAACCGGAAAGACCGGCTGCGGCAAGAGTACTCTTATGAGACTGATGCTGGGCTTCGAGGTTCCGGATAAAGGTGCTGTTTATTATGACGGGCGTGACCTTAACGGTATAGATCTTAAATCCCTTCGTTCGAAGATCGGAACGGTACTGCAGAACAGTCAGCTGTTTTTAGGTGATATTTATTCGAATATAGTTATCTCAGATCCGTCACTTACGCTGGATGAGGCCTGGGAAGCTGCAGAAATGGCCGGGCTTGCCGATGATATAAGAGGAATGCCGATGGGGATGTTCACCGTGATAGGTGAGGGGACCGGAGGTATTTCGGGCGGACAGAAGCAGAGGATGATGATAGCACGCGCAGTTGCTCCTAAGCCGAAGATACTTATGTTCGACGAAGCTACGAGTGCTCTTGACAACATCACACAGAAGCAGGTTTCGGATTCTCTGGATAATTTAAAATGTACAAGAGTAGTCATCGCCCACAGGCTTTCAACCATACGTAACTGCGACCGCATCATAGTTTTGGATGAGGGCAGGATAGTGGAAGACGGAAACTACGACGAGCTGATGGCAAAGAACGGATACTTCGCCGAGCTTGTAAAGAGGCAGCAGGTATCGATGAATGAATAAATAATAATAAGCCCGGGAGGAGATTCCCGGGCTTTGTTATTATCGCGGACTAGTAGGGGCATTTTCCCTACTCAATTTATACTCTCACATAAACGCTCATCTCGCCCTCGCCGCGGTTTGCCCAAAGGCAGTAGGGTATGAAGGTGAGTGTTTTTTCTTCGGCTTTTATACTGTCCAGATTTTTATAAAGTGCACTCGAGCCGGATGAAGAAGAGCCGGTGAGGCTTTCACGGACTGATTTTACATTTAGCGTTACCACATCAAAGCCGAACTCATCCGTATGACTTTCACTTATTTCAAGAGGAAGCTTTAAGCGGTTCATCCGAAGTGCCGGTCCGTTATCATTTTCCTCTAAGCAGTAGACAACAGGGCCTCTCATAATTGCGGCCTTCATGCAATCCTCGGCTACCTTTTCATCCGCAAATACGGCATGGGACGTCATCGGGAAATCCATTTCAATGGCAGTGTTATCCGAAAAGCCTTTAATGTAGAGGTACCCGTCCTTTTCTTCATGAACCAATCCTTCAAGACCGCTTATTTTGTATGAATCTTCAGCCCATCCGGGAATCCTTAAGGCTAAGGTAAAGTCCGTATCCGAAGCATTTTCTACAGTTATGTAAACCGTGCCGCTATTCGGAAATGAAGCCTTCACAGTGACTTTTACCTCTTTGCCGCCTACATTCTTGTTAACCGTTGACCCCATATATAAATGGGTAAATAAAGTGTGTTCGTTTTCGGTATAGGCATAAAGCCCGATCGAAGAGATGAGACGGGCGATGTTCGGAGGGCAGCAGGCGCAGCCGAACCATTTCTGTCTTACGGGTTTTACATGTTCCTTTCTTTCGTCCTTCCTGCAGGCCTCGGGCAGGACCTCCAGGGGATTTACATAGAAAAAGCTTTTTCCGTCAAGAGCGATCCCGCTTAAGACTGAATTGTAAAGAGCGAGCTCCATTATATCGGAGTAGCGTCTGTCGGCGTGTAGCATAAGCATTCTTCTGGCAAAGAAGATGAGGCCTATCGACGCACAGGTTTCTGCATAGACCGTGTCATTCGGAAGGTCGTAGGGAAAGGAAAAAGACTCCCCGATGTGGGTGGCGCCGATTGCCCCGGTAATATACAGTTTTGTGTCGACGATGCTGTTCCAGAGTCTTTCACAGGCACTTTTTAGCTCTTTATCGTCACAGATGCGGGCCATATCAGCCATACCGCTGTATAAATATACGGCTCTTACGGCGTGTCCCACGGCTTCGCTCTGCTCGCGGACCGGGAGATGGGCCTGATGATAAAAATCCTTGCTGCCGTCCATATCGGGATGTTCTTTTTCAAAGTAATAGGGCTTTTTGCCTCTTTCATTTATAAAGTACTCGGCGAGCTCCCGGTAGCGCTCTTCACCGGTCACTTCATAAAGACGGAAAAGAGCCATTTCGGCGATCTCGTGACCCGGATAGCCGTGAAGCTTATCTTCTTCGGGACCGAAAACACCGGATACAAAATCGGCATAGCGCTTTGCTGCGTTTAAGAGTTTATCCTTCCCGGTAGCCTTGTAATATGAGATCGCCCCTTCAATAAGGTGACCCATACAGTAGAGCTCATGGTTATCTCTTAAATCCGAAAAGCTTTTATCCATACCGTTAATGATGTAATAGGTATCGAGATACCCGTTCGGAAGCTGGGCGGCGCATACTATGTCGATTGCCTCGTCCGCAGTTTTCTCAAGATCCGGATCGGGATCGGTAGATAAAGAGTAGCCCACGGCCTCTATCCATTTTGCAAAGTCACTGTCCTGAAAGACATAGCCGTAGAACTCATCATCCTTAGCTTCTTCCCGCTTGTCCGGAAAGACGGCAAAGCCCCGGAAGGTGTATTTGGGCGGCTCATAGGAAGAACCCTTATCCTTCATTTTTTTATTCAGTGCGGCTGCGGCCTTGAAATTATGCATACAAAAACTGGGCTCGGCCTCGGGAACTCTGTCATTTAGGATGTCCCACTGATAGGGAATAACTTCTTTTCGTATAAGTTCTCTTTTAGCCGACCAGAAGTCATCGTCTATTTTAATATTGTTGATATCGCATACATCTGCATACATATATAAATCCCCCTTTATATTTCAGCCGGGATTTGCATAGGAAATATGTCAGTTAAAGCTGACGCAAATCCCGCGTAAAAGTCTCGCGAGCGAGACCTGAAATTAAACTATGTGAAGATTATACATCAAACAATACGAAATAATTAGCCCTTATTCTTTTAATTTCGTATAAAAAATTGTAATATGAAAAAAAATAAAAAGGAGAAAAAGCAATGGCAGAAGAAAAGATGTTGGGTCTTGACGATCTTTCCGGCGTAGTCGGCGGAGTTAATAAATATAACGATGATGAAAGCAGCTCTCTTCCGGTTGAGGGAGTAAGCATAGACCTTCCGGTATATCCCTCGGCACCTAAGCGTTGCCGCGGCTGCGGAAGCAGTGATGTCAGTAAGATAAAGGTGAAGCTTTTAAAGAAAGGCAATAAGATCGAACCTGGCTACAAATGTAACAAATGCGGATCAAGATGGCAGGTTGCAACCGAAAAGTGATATGTTCTTATCAAATATAACGATATATAATAAGCCCGTTTAAACTTGTGTTTACGGGCTTATTTTTATATAATTAAAA
>JAILOD010000221.1 GCA_024691015.1 Lachnospiraceae bacterium | reverse complement strand
GCCTTCAGATTATTGGATGCCATATAATTTGCTATATCAGATCGTGAATATTCCACGCCCTTAGGAGGCTTTTTCAGAACAATATACGCCTCCATGTCCTTGTTTTTATACACGATCCTTCCACTTTTTAAACTCTCCGGGGATGACTGCGGAGAGCCTGTGCTTCCCCCGGATGTACCTTTAAAACCTTCCATTCGCTGTCCCCTATACTACATTACTTTGATAAAGCTTCTATTCTCTCCTTTACTTCCTTCATCATCTTTTCGTATCCGGCCAGTTTCGTCTTTTCCTCTTGAACCTTTTCTGCAGGTGCTTTGGATAAGAATTTCTCGTTTGCAAGCATGGCATTCGAGCGCTTTAATTCTCCTTCAAGACGTTTTTCTTCTTTTTTGAGACGGTTGATCTCTTCTGAAATATCCACAAGCTCCTTTAAAGGAATATAAACCGTAGCGTGCTCTGTTACGACCGATACAGCGTCCGACGTATCTTCTCCGGCCTTGTCAGACACATCCACATTAGGTGCATTAATAAGCTTTCCAAAGAAAAGCTTACCCTTGACAAATGCGTTCCTGACCTCTTCATTTTCCGAAACCACCAGTACCTCAGCAGGTCTGGATGGTGCTACATTCATCTGACTCCGTACGTTTCTTATGCCTCTTATTGCTTCTTTTATTATCTCTATCTCTTTTTCTTCTGTTGCGTATGCATATTCGTCTTTATATACAGGCCATTCACATATCATTATTGATTCCGGGATATCATCGCCTGTCTCTTCTCTTAAGGTACAGTAGATTTCCTCGGTAATAAACGGCATATATGGATGCAAAAGCTTCAGAGACCCGATCAGTACCGTTTTCAGTGTAAACAGGGCCGCATTCTGTCCTGCCGTGTCTTCGGTATTGTATAATCTGGGTTTAACCATCTCTATATACCAGTCGCATAAGCTTTCCCAGATAAAATCATTTATCTTCGAAGCTGCAATACCAAGCTCGAATTTTTCCATATTGTCGGTGACTTCCCTGACAGCATTGTTTAGCTTACTTAAGATCCATTTATCGCAATCCTCATAATCCTTTTCATCGGGAACACTGACTGTTTTCCCCGAGATATTCATCATTATGAATCTTGATGCATTCCAGAGCTTATTGGCAAAATTTCTTGCAGCTTCAACCTTGCTGTCTGAATAACGAAGATCATTACCCGGAGCATTTCCCGTGATCAAGGTAAACCTTAATGCATCCGCCCCGTATTTATCAATAACCTCCAGCGGATCGATGCCGTTACCGAGAGATTTACTCATCTTTCTTCCCAGCTCATCTCTTACCAGACCGTGGAAGAGAACCGTCTTAAATGGCTCTTTCCCCATCTGCTCATACCCTGAAAAGATCATTCTTATAACCCAGAAAAAGATTATATCGTATCCTGTAACCAAAACATCTGTAGGATAAAAGTAGTCCAGATCCTCGGTTTTTTCGGGCCAGCCCAAGGTTGAGAAAGGCCAGAGTGCCGATGAAAACCAGGTATCGAGCGTATCGGGGTCCTGGGTGAAATGTGTTCCGCCACACTTGGGACATTTAGCAGGCGCTTCAGCGCTTACGATAACTTCTCCACAGTCGTCACAATAGTATGCCGGGATCCTGTGCCCCCACCAGAGCTGTCTTGAAATACACCAGTCACGTATATTATCAGTCCAGTTAAAATATGTTTTATCCATTCTCTCGGGAATAAGCTTAATTGAACCGTTCTTAACTCCCTCAGCGGCAGGCTTTATCATCTCATCCATCCTGACAAACCACTGATCCTTTACCAACGGTTCAACGGTTGTATGACAGCGGTCATGGATGCCTACCTCATGGGAATAATCTTCGATCCTTACAAGAAGACCCATCGAATCAAGTTCTTTTACTATTGCGTCTCTCGCAGCATATCTGTCCATCCCACAGTATTTTCCGCCATTTTCATTTATGGTGGCATCATCATTCATTATATTTATGAAGGGAAGAGAATGCCTTTCTCCCACCTGAAAATCGTTAGGGTCATGTGCGGGTGTGATCTTTACCACACCGGTACCAAATTCCATATCTACGTAATTATCCGCTATGATCGGAATCTCACGGTTTACAATGGGCAGCATACAATTCTTTCCCACAAGATCCTTGTATCTGTCATCCTCCGGATTTACGGCCACAGCAGTATCTCCGAGCATTGTCTCGGGACGGGTGGTTGCAAATTCTATAAACCTGTCTGTCCCTACTACCGGATACTTAATATGCCATAAATGTGAAGCCTGTTCTTCATGTTCAACCTCGGCATCGGATATGGTAGTGCCGCAAACAGGACACCAGTTGACCATCTTGGCCCCTTTATATATCCAGCCCTTTTCGTATAGTTTGCAGAAAACCTCGGTAACAGCCTTATTACAGCCCTCATCCATAGTGAAGCGTTCTCTGTCCCAATCGCAGGAGCTTCCGAGCTTTCTTAACTGAGATGTGATCCTTCCTCCATATTCCTTTTTCCAGTCCCAGGCTCTCTTAAGAAAGCCTTCTCTGCCTATATCGCTTTTTGAAACCCCCTCTTCTTTAAGCTTCTGAATGATCTTGACCTCTGTTGCAATGGAGGCGTGATCGGTGCCCGGCTGCCAAAGTGCATTATATCCCTGCATTCTCTTGAATCTTATAAGAATATCCTGCATTGTATTGTCAAGTGCGTGCCCCATATGAAGCTGTCCCGTAATATTCGGCGGAGGCATTACTATCGTAAAAGGTTTTTTACTCCTGTCAACTTCAGCATGAAAATACTTTTTTTCAAGCCATTTTTCATAAAGACGATCCTCCATACCCTTGGGATCGTATGTTTTTGCCAATTCCCTGCTCATTTTTTAAAAAATGTCCTCTCTGTTTTTCCATATTAAAAATAGGTTCTTACTGTCAAAACCATATAAAAAACCCACTTTATAATATTATTATTTTAAATATCAGCATTAATT
The DNA here is from genome assembly GCA_024691015.1 of Lachnospiraceae bacterium. Taxonomy (GTDB): domain Bacteria; phylum Bacillota; class Clostridia; order Lachnospirales; family Lachnospiraceae; genus NK4A144. The sequence goes on along the minus strand of JAILOD010000221.1, from coordinate 1,378 downwards.
TTGTCAATGTAATAGCTGATATGTATGTTGATGTAAATATCCTTAAAATCAAAACCGGAGTTCCGTATTATAATCGGAACCCCGGTTCGCTTTGAATCATTTTATCTTATTCAGCACATTCTTTTATATATTGCCGCATTCATATGATTACAGTCACCTTGCAAGGATCAGTGCTTTCAGTCCTCTTGCCTTTATATTATGCATATTTTTTATCAGCCCCTTTTCCACAAGCTCCAGAGCCTCTTCATGATCACCTCTTCTGAATGCGATCGCTGCGAGATAATAAAATGACATCTCCTGCTGTTCATTGCTCCACGCAGCCTTATAAAAAGCATCAAAGGCTTCATCGTATCTTTCCTGATAATCCCTTGCCGAAAACAACTCCCTTGAAGAGCTATCCTCCATAGCATCTCTCAGTCCTTATTATTTTTCCAGGCTCTTTAAAGCAGAAACCAGTTTTACTCCTCATCAGTATGTTATCGAAACCAGGATATCCGCAGCCAAATATCTTCTGACCTCAACCTCCGAACCGATATCGCAGATTGCATACAAAACCGGTTTTCCTGATGAAAGCAGCTTTTGTGCCTGCTTCAGAAAGAAAGAAAATGTCACACCCCCTTGCCTATCGAAGACAGGGCTCGTCAGACCTCTGATCACGTTTGCAATAAGAAAAGCCTATAATCCGTTATAGGTTTTTAATGATTGACTTAACCATCTTTTCGTGTATCATAGTCAACATGAATACAAAACAAAACAACTCAGCAAAAAAAGTTGTCTTCTCGGCAATGTTTACCGCGTTGACACTCATAGCAACTTACGTTATTAAAATCCCCACTCCCACGCTTGGATACATCCATATAGGAGACAGCTTTGTAATACTCTCCTCTCTGTTTCTGGGTCCGCTATCCGGTCCGCTTGCCGCGGGTCTGGGTTCCGCACTCTCTGATCTTCTCGGAGGTTACGCCATTTGGGTTCCGGGAACCTTCATTATCAAATTCCTTTCGGCTCTTACCTGTGCCGCTCTTATAAGGGGCCTTAATAAAATAAGCCCCCAGAGCAACAGCCTTTCTACCGCTAAAATAGCGATTTCAGGTGTTGCCGGAGAGCTTGTGATGATCGTAGGATATTTCTTCTATAATATAATCATCATTTCACTTCTGAACGGTTCCTTTAATACTTCAGCCCTTTCAGGTGCTATCACGGAATCCGCGGCAGAGATACCCTTTAACATTGTACAGGGAACGGTGGGAATAATACTCGCCCTGATACTTGCCCCTCTTACCAAACGTATCGTAAAAGATACCTACGACAAATGACCGGGTTACCCTACTGTAAAGCCCCGCAGCCTGATCAGCTTGTGCGTGGCTCGGTTCTGAAC
>JAILOD010000206.1 GCA_024691015.1 Lachnospiraceae bacterium | reverse complement strand
GCAATTCTCGCCTCTTCATATCATTCACAGCAGCAAAAACTTCTTGCCTGTTGATTATACCATTATCAATTGCATATTGTATAGCATCATCTTCAATCATTTTGGAACCGGTCTCACCTCCTTTCGTTGAGAATTGGTGTTTTGTTATATGTTATGGATATAAAAAAACAACCGAGATGCTTGCGCATCGCGATTGTGGATAAGATGGTTTAGTTGTTATGCCAAAAATTTACTTGATTTTTTTCTGTTCTTGCTTACAATGACGGTAACAAGAAACATTGTTTCTATATGGGCTGGTCGAAAGACCCAGGTCCATCATCGGCGAGGAAGTTCCCCGCTTTTTTCATAACCTGAAAGAACGAGGCAGCCGATGATGACGGCCAGGATCCCGACTATCTCACAGGCCATAAGTGAGGTATAGCCTTTTTCTTCGGTATCTAAGTCCTGAAAGGCATCCACATCATCCTGTAACCGGTCACCCATATCCTTTTTTTCGTGATCCTTCTTCTTTTTGCCCTTGTTGAACAGCTTTCCGATATCAAGCAGGATCCCGTCCATTTTGAGATAAGAAAACCACCCGAGAGCGGCAAGCACAAGGCCAAGGGTCTGGAAAGCAAAGCCGATCCCGCGGACACCGGTGTCGACAAACCTCTCCCATGCAAAGGAAACGACCAGTATTATCATCACTCTGATGAACGATTTATGCGCTATCGGTCGCCAAAGATCCTTTCTTTTAATGAAGCCCATCAGTTTTTTCATTCCAGTTCTTTTCTGTAGCCTTCGATCTCGGCTTTGTTGCCGTAAACGAAGTGTCCTTCTTTGATCTCGATCCACGCGGGCTGATCCACGGAATAGTCATGCATGGAAGGGTCATAGACCAGAAGCTTCTTCTGCTTTTCATACACGGGATCAGGGATGGGTATGGCGGAAAGAAGCGCTTTTGTGTAGGGGTGAAGCGGATGAGCAAAGAGTTCTTCCGTTTCAGCCAGTTCGACGATTCTTCCCTCGTAAATAACAGCTATTCTGTCAGAGATATATTTTACCACGGAAAGGTCATGAGCAATAAACAGATATGTAAGTCCCTTCTCCGCTTTAAGTCTGTTTAAAAGATTCAGGACCTGAGCTCTGATGGAAACGTCAAGAGCCGAAATGGGCTCGTCCGCCACAACAAACTCGGGATCCATGATAAGTGCTCTCGCAATTCCGATACGCTGTCTCTGACCGCCGGAAAATTCATGAGGGAAACGGGATGCAAATTCCGGCAGAAGGCCTACGCCTTTAAGAGCTTCCTGCACCTTACGCGTTTTGTCTCTGTTATCCTTGTACAGCTTAAAATTGTACAAGCCTTCCGAAATGATGTAATCCACCTTGGCTCTCTCATTAAGGGAAGCCTGAGGGTCCTGAAAGATCATCTGGATCTTTCTGATGACTTCACGGTCAAGCTTTTTCGAGATCTTTCCGTTTATCTTCTGTCCCTTAAAGAGAATGTCTCCTGCGGATGTGGGGTTGATCCTTAAGATCGCGCGACCGATGGTGGTCTTACCGGAACCCGACTCACCTACCAGAGAAAAAGTCTCTCCTTTATAGATGTCAAAGTTCACATGATCCACGGCAACGAATTTTTTTCTTCCCGAGCCAAAGGAGATCTGGACATCTTTAACTTCAATCAGTTTTTCTTTTTCCATCATCAATAAACTTTCCTTCTGATTATTTCACGGTAATTAACAATGTTTGAAGGTCTCTCAAACTTGGGACATCTGGGATCGAGATACCAGGTCTTAGCCTTATGTGTTTCCGTAATATCGAAAAACGGCGGTTCTTTTACAAAATCGATGGCCAGTGCTCTTTTGTTTCGAGGAGCAAAGGCATCGCCCTTGATCTCAACAAAGAGGTTGGGCGGCGTTCCTTCGATGGCCTCAAGCTCTTCTCCCTTTTCTCCCAGCTGGGGCAATGCGGAAAGAAGCGCCCAGGTGTAGGGATGCCACGCATCAAAGAAGATCTCTTCAGCAAGACCGTATTCAACGATCTGACCTGCATACATTACAGCCACTCTGTCGGCAACGTTCGCAACAACACCAAGGTCATGTGTAATGTAAATTACTGTCATATTAAGCTCTTCTTTAAGCTTTCTTATGAGGTCCAGGATCTGTGCCTGGATGGTAACATCAAGCGCGGTTGTGGGCTCATCGCATATAAGGATCTCGGGATTGCAGGAAACTGCAATGGCAATTACCACTCTCTGTCTCATACCGCCCGAAAATTCATGAGGATACTGGTTGTATCTTCTTTCGGGCTCGGGGATGCCGACTTTTCTGAGCATCTCGATGGCGATGTCCTTTGCCTCGGCGCCTTTAACGCCTCTGTGCAGTTCAATGGCTTCCTTTATCTGTACTCCGATCTTTTTAAGAGGGTTCAGAGAGGTCATGGGATCCTGCATAACCATGGAGATCTTTTTGCCTCTCAGAGTTCTCCACTCTTTTTCTGTCTTAAATTTTGCAATGTCCCGGCCGTCACACATGATCTCGCCGTTTGTGATGTAACCGTTGGAGTCAAGCATTCCGATGAAAGACTTTGTGAAAACGCTTTTGCCAGAGCCGGACTCGCCTACAATGGCAAGAGTCTCGCCTCTGTATATGTCCAAAGAACATTTTCTGATCGCTTTAAGTTTTTTTCCGCGAAGACTGAACTCGATCTCCACATCCTTCGCAGATAAAATAATATCTTTATTTTCCACTTCGATAGCTCCTTATCTGTGAGTTTTGGGATCTGCCGCATCGGAAAATGCATTACCTGCTAGATAGAACGCAACCGTGATAATTGATACATTAATCGCAGGAAATACAAGCAGGTACGGGAAATCAAGGAAATATGTCCTTGCGTTTCTAAGCAGGATACCAAGTGAAGGTGTGTTGACATCAAGTCCCAGACCAAGGTAGGAAAGAGTGGACTCTGTTGCAATGGTTCCCGGGATCGACAATGCAAGTCTTAAAATGATAACACTTACCAGATAGGGAAGAATGTTCTTTAACAGAATTCTGTGGATAGGGGTACCCAGGCACCTGGATGCCAGATTGTACTCACGATCTCTGTACATGAACACAAGGTTCCTCACGTTTCGCGCCATGGGCAGCCATCCGAAGAACATGAGCGAAAAAGCCATGATCCAGAAGCTGCGTCCAACCACCAGCGCAATAAGTGTCAGGTAAATGATACGGGGAACATTGTAAATGATGTTATACAGCTCGGTAAAGAACCCGTCTGCCTTTCTTACATATCCCCAGATAAGTCCGATGGTGATACCGATGAGGCACTCGCCCAGGGCAACTATGCCTGCAAGCTCAATGGATATGCGGGTTGCATACCAAACCTGGCTCCAGTAATCACGTCCGATGTTATCCGTGCCGAACCAGTATTCCTGATTGGGCTTTGTGAAAGAAAGGTCTGAGTTTGTTTTAAGATTAAGCGGGTCAAATTTTGACATTGAAAGAGCAATAAAGGTAAAAATGAACACCACAAGGAATATGCCAAGCATTATCACCGAAACTTTTTTCTTAAAGAAGTTCCTGAAAACGGATTTCCAGTAGGAGTAGTTTTCACTTCCGATGGCTTCCGCATGCTCCGGATTGTACGGAACAAAGTAGAACAATTCATCTTCGTTTTCCATGATCATCTCACTCCTTCCCTGTCTGCAAGTTTAATTCTCGGATCTATTATCATCATCAGAATGTCGCCCAGGAATACACCCAGAACACCGATCACCGCATAGAAGATAACCAGCGTCTGAACGACATTCAGATCATATCTGTTGATGGCATCTGTAAGCAACGGTCCCATTCCAGGAACGGAGAAAAATCTTTCCACCAACAGCGAACCGCCTATGGTTTCAAGAAATGAAAGGGGAAGGTACTGAGCAAGCGGAACAAATGCGTTCTTTAAGATATGCTTAACCATTATCTGTCGTGAAGAAAGGCCTTTGACTTTTGCAAGTTTGATATAGTCTTTGTTGAGTTCATCCACCATATATCTTCTGGTCCAGAGTCCGTATCCCGCAATGGAAGTAAGGCAAAGGCAGGTCACGGGAAGCACACAGGAAAGAATGGTGTGGCTTCTTGACGAATAGATCGCCGGGAAATTCAGCACTCGTGAGCCAAATGCAAGTATCAGCGAATAGGAAACCAGGTGGGGAACGGAATTGACAAAGACAGTGTAAGCTGTTCCTATATGGTCAGGGATCTTGTCCTTTTTTACAGTTTGAATAATACCCATTATTACACCCAGCACAAGTGAGATACTGAGTGCCACAACCCCGAGTTTAGTGGAAATGGCAACTTTCTGTCCGATGACCTTCACAACAGGCTGACCTGCCTGAAGTCGTCTGGAAATGCCAAAATCACCTTTAACAGTATTCAAATAAAACCTTCCAAGCTGTTCCGTGATCGGATCGAGAAGTCCGGCCGCATTTAACGCCGCTTCCTTCTGCTGGTCCGTAAACTTCATTAGCTGCTCTTCAGTGAAGAAATAATCGGTGGGGAGCATACGCATCAACAGAAAAACCACTGTGGCTATGATGAAAACAGTGATGATCCCGTGCAATAACCTTTTTAAAGTATACTTAACCATTTCGTATCCTCATTTCGAAGCTTTTTCAAAAAACATTTCCAAAGAAATGTCGATAATATAAAACCTCTGTAGGCACCTGAACGGTGCCCACAGAGAGTTTTCAGCGTGAATTCAGATCATCTTTGCAGATCATTTACGCTTTGCAAGTTCATCATAATCAGCTGTAGTGTAGCCCTCAGCGTTTGTTTCCCAGTCAACATAGTAGTGATCGCCTACAATACCGTACATGGGATTGGGCTTAGAATAATCGTTGATCTTGGTAAGCTGCCATGTAATGTTGTAGTAGCAGGGAATTACAAATGCATGGTTGATGAGGTATGCTTCTGCCTTTGCATATGCCTTGTAACGCTCATCAAGATTGTTTACAATCTGGTCTGCTGCCTTAACAAGTTCTGTGTACTCCTTGTAGGAAGCGATGAGTTCCTTGCTATATGCAGCGCTCTCGTTCTCGTAGAAATCGTTGATCCTTGAGTAAACTACCGAGTAGTAAGCGTTCTTATCACCGAAGGTCTCCTGACCGAGGTAGTTCTGAGGATCACCGTAATCAGCGCCCCATCCGTTGATGAAGATCGATGCAAGCTGAGGATTACGAACTTCCTTAGCAAGTGATGATGTGTAGGTGCAGATGTTAAGCTTTACGAAATCGTCGCCAAGGAATTCTGAGAAGGCATCCTTGAGAACGTTTGCTGTATCAAGTGCTGTCTGTGAAGAAGCAGCGATGTAGTAATCAGCCACAACAGGGAAGGTTACGCCGAGTGCGGAAAGTTCCTTCATTGCCTGTGCCTTGTACTGCTCAAACTTAGCCTTGTCATAACGAACCATTGAAGTTCCGTTGTAGTTGCCAAGTCCAAGTTCCTTTCTGACAAGATCCGTGTACTCGGTTCCGTCGGAAGTATAAACAAGACCCTTCATTGTGTAGAAATCGTTCTCGCACTTGAGAGGATTGATGGCATTTGTTCTCTTGTAGAAGTTGGTCAGGTCAAGACCGTAGTACCAAGCAAGACGGAATGCTTCATTTGCGATTGCTGTATTCCAGTTCTTGTCGGGTGTGCCGTCTGTCTTGTTCTTGTTGTATACGAAGTGGATCTGATAGGAATACTTTGTGGGAAGCTTCTCGGATAAGAACTTCTCGTTGTCAGTTCCCTGAATCGTCTTCATCTGTGACTCGGTGAGTTCAACGAAGTCAACATCGCCGGACTGATAAAGTGTGAAAGCTGTATCGGTGGAGTCAACCATCTTAACAGTGATGGAGTCAAATCTGCTGTGGTTAGCTGCATCTGCCCACTTGGGGTTCTGAACATATACCTTTTCATTTCTGTCTACGAAAGACTTGATAAGGTAAGGTCCGCAATACCACATTGTCTCCCATGTGATGGCTCTGAACTGCTCTGCTGTCATAGATGTTACCTGAGCAGGAGAAGCAGGATAGAGGCATGAATATGTTGCAACTGTGTAGAAGTAAGGCTTGGGAGAAACCATTGTGTAAACTACTGTGTAGTCATCGGGAGTTGATATGCCAACCATCTTCTTGAAGGTTTCGTTGTCCCATGTAAGAGCAAGTGCCTCTTCATCACTCATATTGTTTGTAAGTTCATTGTACTCTGCGGCACCATTGATCATCTCGGTTGCCATTGAAGTATTCGCATTTTCGTTCTTCTTTGCATTGAGTACCCACTCAAGACCGCATAAGAAATCTGCAGAAGTGATCTTTGCCTTCTCATTTCCGTCCTTGTCTACCCAAACGCAGTCCTTGCGAAGCTTAAAGGTCCAAACTGTAGCGTCATCGTTTGTTGACCAGCTTTCTGCGATCGCAGGGATGAGCTGACCGTTCTTGTCAGATGCGCCGAGACCGGAAACAAGGTTGGCTGTTACATAAAAGTCTGTAGCGTTCTGTGAATGAAGAATGTTCCAGTCCTCAATTTCACGTGCCTGTGTCTCATAAGTTACCAGGTCTTTGATCGCGTTCTTTGCCGTTTCGGTCTTCTTGCCGCAAGCTGCGAGGCTGACCAGCATGGTAGCAGTGAAAACCAGAGCAAGAATTCTCTTAATGTTTTTCATTGTCTTCATTATCCTCCTTTTTTCGCTGTAACGCTTCAACCGAATAAAGTGTTTGAATAAAAAAAGACATTGAACGAGTGCATATGTGAACGCCATTGTTCAATGTCTGTTATTCAAAATTTATTTAGTCGCGTTTCAAACGTTTTAAGTAATTATACATAAAAGCCAATCTTTGTCAAGTTCAATTTTGAGAAAATTTTAACAACTCTTCTTCAAATTCTGTCTACGACATGGTCCAAAGCCGCTGAAACCTTACAAGAAGCTTTGATTGCACTTCAAGAAGTTCTTTTACAAGTTCCGGATGATTGGCCGTCTCTCTGAGCATAACATCGGCACCCGCACACAGCAGGACCGCATCATCGGACATGGTACGGTACTGAGTGTGGCTCACCTTGTCGTTATTGCTTTGTTTACAGGCGTTATGAACCTCATCTGATTAATTGCTGATTAATTCTGTTTTTGAAAAAGAAAAAAGCCTGATAAAATCAGGCTTCCTAACAGGGGACGAGAGAATCGAACTCC
>JAILOD010000166.1 GCA_024691015.1 Lachnospiraceae bacterium | reverse complement strand
GAAGGAGTCAACGAGAACCGCCCCCCCCACTGACTTCCTAAGATTATGTATACCTAAAATTTCTTCAAATTCCCAAATATGATCAAAATCCCATTCACTAGTACTTGTGGTTTACGTAAATTTAATATTTTTTATAAAATGTTGAAAGTATAAGATTTACATTGTATAATAACAAAGTATTATGTCTACAACATTTGGGGAATAAACCATAGGGAAGATGCGTCTTGGATAATTTAGCGGAAAAATATGCAAGAAAACTTATGTTCACCAGAAGGATACTGATAGTGATAGCACTCCTTCTGGCTGTTTTTTTGGGTGCCGCAATATTCAAGATAACAACCGAATCCCATCAGGTATTAAGAGAAGCAAAGAACGTGCGCGTCTGCATGAGACTGTTATCCATAGAGACCTTCGGCCTTGGGGGAACAATATACGACCCGAATAAAAAGAACGGTCTGGCCGACGGAATGCAGGAAAAGATAGCAGAGCTATCGAAGGAAGACGGAGAAGTGACTCTTACCGCATGGAATGAAGAAGATAATCTTCCACAGCAGTTTACCTATCAGAAGGGAAACTATATAGCATATTACGACGCAAACGGAGATAAATACAAAAGCTGGAAGGTATATGTTAGGCTCAAGGTTCTGGATTTTGAAAATACAGGGACGGAAAGCGAATGATAAGACCTGACGCATTGTTTATGACGATCCTGATATTTATGACGGGAGCCAGTGTTTTCTCTTTCTTAAACGTAGTGGCAGAAAGAAGCGTAAAAGGAGAAAGCTTTGTAAAGGGCAGATCTTATTGCCCCGCCTGTGGTAAAACCCTGTCGGCGAAAGACCTTGTCCCTGTGATCAGCTACATATTATTAATGGGAAGATGCAGGTACTGTAAAGAAAAAATCCCTTTCATGGATACCCTGTTTGAAATTATCGGAGGAGTACTTCTGGTCCTTACAACATATAAAAGCCTGAGTGACGCTCTTGTGACCGGTGAAATCGTATTATGGAGAGTAGCCCTTAAAACAGTATTCGTTTTCGTATTCTTCTCGGTACTGGCCGTTGTAACAAGGATTGATCTGTTAACGATGGAGATCCCGAATGCGTATGTGATCATTCTTTCGGTAATAGCGATCATAAGCATATTCATAATGGAAGATCCAAATATAACCGAAAGGCTTATCGGAGCAGCGGCAGTAAGTGTGCCGATGCTCGTTATCGCGCTTATAGTCCCCGGAGGCTTCGGCGGCGGAGACATAAAGCTTATGATACCGGTTGGGTTTTTACTTGGTTGGAAGGCTGCGGTATTTGCTTTTTTCGTGGCAATACTTACAGGTGGAATATACGGAATATATCTTTTGAAAACAAAGAAAGCAGACAAAAAAGACCACTTTGCATTCGGACCTTTTTTGTGCCTGGGAGCGACAGTGGGTCTTCTGTACGGAAACAGCATTATAGGCGCATACCTTTCGCTGTTTCATATAGGATAGATCAAATATAGAAAAATCGATTCATACCATAAATCTAAGAGGAAAGCAGATGGCTAATTATCGTTACAAAGCAGTAAATAAAGAAGGGGCAAACATAAACGGAGTACTGGACGCCAACGACGAACAGGATCTCTACAGGAAGCTTAGAGATATGGGCTTTGTGATGACGGATGCGACGCTCGTGGAAAGAAAAATGCCGTTCAAGCCCTTAAAGGCAGCTGCGCTTTCCGAGCTTGCAAGGCAGATAGGAACACTTGTCGGTGCCGGAGTCCCGCTTGTAAGGGCCCTTAGAATAATATCCACGGATGAATCCATAAAAAAAGAACAAAGAGTCATCTATTCACAGGTTCTGACCTATGTACTTCAGGGTATGCCGCTGAGCGTTGCCATGGGCAATATGAACGGAGTGTTTCCCGAGCTTATGATAAACATGTATCGCGCTGCGGAAGCAGCCGGAACACTGGATACCACATCAATGAAGCTTGCAGACCAGTACCTGAAAGAGGACAGGCTGAATTCACAGATAAAGAGTGCGACAACCTATCCCAAGATCCTTTCGGGACTGATAGTGATCGTGGTTGCGATCCTCTTCGGGTTCGTTATACCTCAGTTCGAGGAACTGTTTGCGCAGATGGAAAGCCTGCCGATCCCTACCATGGTGATGCTTGCGATAACAGACTTTGTAAAGAACAGATGGTACGTGCTGATAATAGCAGCGATCGCTATCTGGCTTATCGGAAGATTTGCATTAAAGATCCCGAAGGTGAGGTTTTATTTTGATAAGCTGAAGGTTCATGTTCCGGTATTCGGTCCGCTTATGAAAACCATTTATACGGCAAGATTCGCAAGAACCTTAAGCTCGCTTTATTCATCCGGTATCACCATTATCACAGCACTGAAGATAGCAAGGGATACCATAAGAAACGATTACATAGAAAGCCAGTTTGATGCGGTCATAGATTCGGTCAAGGCCGGTGAACCCATGAGCGTATCACTTGAAAGAATAGACGGTTTTGTAAAAAAGCTTGCTGCCTCCATAAAGGTCGGAGAAGAAACCGGACAGTTAGACAGCATGCTCAATTCCATAGCGGATAATCTGGACTTTGAAGCCGAGCAGGCAACACAGAGAATGGTGACCTTCCTTGAGCCGGTGATCATAGTGATAATGGCAGTCATTGTCGGCTTCATCATGTTCTCTGTAATAGTACCGATATATTCATCTTACAACGCCATAGGCGGAAATGATCTGTAAAAAGGAGTTTAGATAATGGGATTAACGGTTTATATCTCAAATACTGAAATTCAGGCGGTAAGCGGAAGCGGGAGCGCAGGAGAAGTCAGGGCAAGCAGCTTTTATAAATACGAGACTCCCGAAGGCAGCGTTCTTAACGGCGTCATAACCGATCCGCAGCTGATGACCGATGCGCTTAAGGAGTTCTGGAAGGAAAACAACCTCCCGAAAAAGAACGTGGATCTGGTGATCAACAGCCCACAGCTTGTCGGGCGTGTCACCAATTGCCCAAGACTTAAAACACCGAAAATGCTGACTCTTCTTGAGCATGAATTCATGGAGAGTGAGAGACAGGAAAAACAGGTTGTAGGTTTCACTGAACTCGGTACCGACAAGAAGGGCTGGTCCTCCAGAATATTTGCCGAGATGTCAACCTATGACTACATAATGAGTTATGATCAGATATTCTCTGATGCAGGCGTGACACTAAGCGGTATATCCAGCGGAATTGGAAAGCTGGTTAATCTGGTGGAGGATACCGATATCCTCTCGGATGAGATCACCATTATGATGATGCTCGACAATGTAATGCTGACAACGATCTTTTTCCTGAATAAAAAGTATTATTATTCATCGGCGACAAGAGTTTTCGCTGCCCGTGGCAGCAACGAATTCGGCGTTGAGATAGCAAGGGTTATAAGCCGTCTGAACCAGTTTTCGAGAGCGGAGAACATCACAGGGGATATAAAGAAAATAGATTTTTCCGGCTTTACTCCGGAAGAAGTTGAGATCTCAAAGATGTCGATTGAAAACTTAAATATCGGAGAGGTAGCTATCGGCGAACTCGTATCACCCTCAAAGGTGAAGGTGAACGGCGGAGATGAATTCTTCAGGCAGATGACCTTCCCGATCGCAGGGCTTCTCCGTCCGGCAGTGAGTGCAAATGTACTTGCCAGTGCAAGAAAGATGTCTCCACAGGCCATCAAAGATGCAGAGAATAAAAAGCTTGCACTGCCGTATGTGATAATCACGGGAATACTTCTTATCGTGACACTGGTGTTGACCATTGTGTTTTTCCAAAAGAAGTTTTATCTGGATTCCTTAAATGCTCATAATAACGACCCGGTAATCCTTGCCAAAGAAGCGGAATATGACGAGGAAATAGAAGTGGTTGCACAGCTTGAAAGACAGAGGAACTCATTAGAGCTTTTAAAAGAGGATATAGAGACCTATCCGTCATTTAATGCAAGTGTCAGAAAGGTAATAGAACAGAAAGCAACGGGACTGGCCGAGATAGATTTTACGGCATATGATGCGGCAAGCGGAATAGTTTCGATTAAAGCCATCGCAGCAAATGTGGAGGCTACAAATAAGTTCATAGAGCTTTTGAAGAAAGAAGACATTTTTGAATACGTTCATTATACGGGTTATACCTACAACCCCGATGATGACAACTGGACTATCAACATGGTATGTGCACTTTCCGAAAACGCGGGAAAATAAGGAGACAGAAAAATGCATCTTGAAATGGAAATGACCGAAAGGGATAAAAAGCTATTATACAGGCTGGGCATTGTGGTAATACTTGCAGTGTTCATTTTGGGAAGCATAAGACCTCTGATAACACTCATCAGCAATAAGAATGAAGAGATCGCTACGGCAGAAGAGCGAAAGCAGATTCTCGATGAAAAGAGCGCCTTCCTGCCCCAGCTCAAATCACGGGATGAAAAATTACAGAGTGAAATAGAAGAGCTGAAGGGGAAATATTATGAGCCGATGAACAGCGCGGATATAGGCGATAAGCTCACAGGTTACATGCTCGGACAGTCGCTTATGGCAAAGGATCTCGTAATAAAAATGCCGGAAGCACCTGTGAACTTTGAACCCTATGTGAATTCCGAAGCAGGAAAAGCCAAAGCAGAAGCTGAAAAATCAAAGGAAAATAATGAACCGAAGGATGCCATGGATATTGCGGAAGAAGAGCTGCCCGGCGGAGAAGGTGAACTCAAAATAGCAGATACTGATGTTACAAATACAACTGAGGCCGGCATTTATGCGGCAGATGTTTCCATGAAGGTGGAAGGAACTGACGAGAACATCAAAAAGATGCTTGATGATATCGATACCAGGCTCCCTATGGTAAGGCTTGTATCCTGCGCCTGGTCGGACCCCGGAAGAGATTCCTACATAAACGACGAGGGAGAGATGGTCTTAAGAGATAAAGACACGAAAGTATTACAGCTTACACTCCAGTTTTTCATGAAGGATATTAAGGAATAATAGAAACCTGTATATAAGAAACGAGGGAATATATGGATATAAGTTCAATTAAAAATGTGCGGCTCGGTGACGTTCTTGTAGAGCAGGGAGTCATAACCGCGGAACAGTTAAATGACGTGCTGGCTTATCAGAAGGAGCATCACGGTGAAAGAATGGGACAGATCTTAATCTCCCAGCAGATCATCACCGAAAAGCAGATGCTTATGGCACTTGGTACCAGGCTTAACATTCATCTTGTGGATGTTTCGATGATGACCGTAAATCTTGAAGCGGTTGCGCTTATCCCTCAGCAGATGGCGGAGCAGTACAATATGCTTCCGGTATATCTGGAAGGCGATAATGTCGGGCTTGTCGTAAACGATCCGCTTAACCTTTACGGAATAGAGGATATCAGGCAGACAACGAGTAAAAACGTAAGCCTTATGCTTGCTGAGGCCGAACCCTTAAGGGATGCGATCAGATATTACTATTCTGACGTTAAGGCGAAGAATGCCGCAAACCGTGTGAACAAGGAGAGCGAGAGCGAAAACAGAGTCGACGAGCTTGTAATCGACACTGAAGCCGGTGCGGATGATACACCCATAATCAACCTGGTAAACAGCCTTCTGGATAAGGCCTATACCGATAATGCATCGGATATCCATATCGAACCGCAGGAAAAGGAAACTGTAATCCGAATGAGATTCGACGGAGCGATGATGGAATACGTTAAGGTTCAGAAGAGCATACACGCATCGCTTACGGCCAGGATTAAGATCATGTCGGACCTGGATATCGCCGAGCACAGGATACCTCAGGACGGCCACTTCAGGATAAAGCTCAGAGAGCAGATCGTAAACGTCCGTGTATCGACCATTCCCACGACCTTTGGCGAAAAGACCGTTATGAGACTTTTGGCAAGCAATGCCAAGATCGACTACGAAGACCATTTTGGAATGAACGATGAAAACTACGAAAAGTTTATGAGGATGCTGAGATCACCGAACGGCATTATTTATCTGACGGGACCTACCGGATCGGGTAAATCCACGACGCTTTATATGGCACTTGCGGAGCTTACAAAAAGGCCGGTAAACATTTCCACCATAGAAGATCCCGTGGAGAAAAACGTGCCGAAGCTCAATCAGATGCAGGTTAACAACCAGGCAGGGCTTACCTTTGATGTGGGCTTAAGAGCTCTCTTGAGACAGGATCCGGATATCATAATGGTCGGTGAAACAAGAGATAACGAGACCGCATCGATTTCCGTAAGAGCAGCCATCACCGGACATCTGGTTCTTTCAACCCTGCATACGAACGATGCGGCATCATCGGTAATAAGACTCGTGGACATGGGTCTTGAGCCCTATCTTATATCAAGCGCACTTGTAGGACTTGTGGCACAGCGTCTTATGAGAAAGGTTTGTCCCCATTGTGCAACCCGTTACAATATGACGGAATCCGACGAGGCATTTGTGGGACGAAGGCTCAACACGCTTAAATACGGAAGAGGCTGCACGAAGTGCAACGGTACGGGATACATTGGAAGAATAGCAATCCACGAAATGATAGAGATAGACCAGAACATAAGAGAGATGATATCAAGAAAGGCATCTACTGCGGATATAAAGAAATATGCGATAGAAGAGCAGGGGATGAAAACCTTGAAGCAGGCCGGAATAGAGCTTCTTGAGCAGGGGATTTCCACAATGGAGGAATTAAGAAGAGTGGCTTATTACGAATAATAATGAAAAATAACCTTAATTTTTACTTATATTTTTACGAAATTAATAGTACATACAGTTAATAGGGGATAATTGTAGGTGCTATTGGGAAATATAAAAATAGCGCCTTTTTGCGTTAAGAAATAAATAGTCAAAAATGTATGAGAATATGATGAGAAGATCACCAAAAAACTTATACAATTTCATAAGAAGGAGAATTTACTCGAGTGCCGGCTTTACTTTGGTAGAGCTTATTGTCGTGCTGGTTATAAGCGCCATCCTCCTAGGCCTTGGTGCCTGGGGGCTTTTGGCCTGGCATGATCATTCGGAATACATTAAGAATGAGGAGACTGCACGTACGCTCTTCCTTGCAGCGCAGTCGGCTCTTTCCGAATCGGATTCATTAGGGCGCCTTGACAGTGATTTTAAAACCATCGAAGCGGATATGGCCTCGATCGATGAAACCTATCTTCCCGCAGATGCTTTAAAGCCTGACGCACAGGGAATAAA
>JAILOD010000160.1 GCA_024691015.1 Lachnospiraceae bacterium | reverse complement strand
TAGGTGATTATATAGATCTGAAACCGGAAAATAAAAAGAATGAAATAAAATCAGAAGAAGAGGATATCCTAAACAGCAAACAGGAAGAGAACACAAGCGAAGAGCAGGAGATAGAGGAAGAGATAGAAAAAACTGCCGGCGAGACTTTAAAAACGGACATTAATGCAAAGCCGTTAAAAATGAGTTCGTCAGGATTACAAACGCTTTTGGGGTGTCCGCTTGCCTATGAATATCACTACAGGAACTATATCAGAATAGAGGATCAAAATGAGGATGACGGTTATCAGTGGCTTGCCCCTGCTCCAAAGGGGAATCTTTGTCACCGCACCCTGGAGAAGTATCTTATGATGATCAAGGATCCTGTTAACGGAAAGATCCCAAACGATTTTAAACAGGATGTCTTTGAAAAGGTATACGATGATGTAATAGCTCAACTAAAAAAAGAGAATCCTGCACCTACTGAATATGCGCAAAAGTACGAAGAAGAAAAATATAAACATATAATGGAAGAGTACCTGAAAAAATTTCAGACCGGCTGGGATCAGAAATGGAGCCTTATAGGGTGTGAGATAGAGTTTGAAGATATAAGATATACGGATGGCGATAATGATAAGTTTGAGTTGTCTCTTAACGGATCGATCGATCGTATGGACGGGTATGTTGAAGATGATGTACTTAAACTTCGTATAGTTGATTATAAGACCGGAAAACTGGAAAAAAAGCTTGAAGAGATAATAGAAGGAAAACAGATCCAGCATTTTGTATATGCAAATGCAGCCATTGAATATGTTAATAAACATAAGGACGAACTTGAAAAAATGCTGGGGGCATTTTCCGGATATGATTTCGAGCAGATTGGTTATGATTTTCCGTATGAAATGATCGACAATGATATGGAATCGGATTTTCTTGATGTTACAGGTTATGTATTGGAAAACCTGGTTAGCTTAGACGGAGATACCTCGAATGAGTCAAAGATGGTCCGTTTTAATGCAGAGGATGATAACTTTATTCAAAATACAAAGAATATCCTGGAAAATACGGTTGGTCTTTGGCAGAACGGAAAAATAAACGAGCTGGACAGATCGTATAAAAATATCATAAGGCAGATGGCTGCCTGTCGCTGGAACGAACAGAAGGCAAAGGAAAAAAGAAAACCTGATGACGAATGGGAATTGCCAAAGGATACGGCCTGTAATGAAAAAGAGGCTGCATTACTGACACAGTTTTGTAATAAGAATTATTGCAAATATAAATCAATATGCAGAATGTGGGTGGGGGAAAAGAAATGATAGTTAATGGTAGTTTAGATGAAGAACAACAGAGAAAAGAAATAGTTTCCGCCTTTGATAAAAATATGTTTGTAGAGGCAGGGGCGGGTGCAGGAAAAACAACATTGATCGTATCCAGAATTATCGGGCAGCTGGGTGCCGGGTATAACCCCGGTGAAATTGTTGTGATCACTTTTACAAAAGCCGCTGCCGAAGAACTCAGAGTAAGAATATCCGAAAAACTTGCAGAAAAATCGAAAACAGATCCGGTATATAAAGAGGCATTGGATCATCTGGATGAAATGAATATTTCCACAATTCACAGCTTTTGTAATGTTTTACTAAAGGAACAGGCAATGCAGCTCGGACTGCCTACGGATATAAAAATGTTGGATGATACGGAACACGAGGAAATTAAAAGGAAGCTGTTTCGTGATTATATAAAGACTTTAAATAAAAGTGACTGGGACAATCTTGAGAAGGAAGCGGATGAAAACAGTGAACGATGGAAGGTGAGAGCTTCGTTATATGAAGTATATTCACATCTGAGTGAACTGCCAAAAAGTGTTCAGGTTACCTGTCCAAAGGACCCGGATTTAATAAAAAAGATTGAAAAAGAAATCGTAGAGGTAGCAGAGGATCTGGAAGAGGAGTTGATAGCCCAGGCAAATGGGCTGTGTGTAAGGGATATTTATACATTAGAAGATCTGCTTGAGGAAGAAAAAATTTGCAGCACTTCAGTAAATGCCTTCATAAAGGAATATCGTAAACCGGAAGGAGAAGACAGGGTATATGGCTTGATAAATGTGTTGAGAAATGATGTTTTATTTAAAGGATCAAATCTGGCCAAAAAAGAATACAACAACACAAGTCCTAAAGAGGAGAATGAATGTTTAAAAAAGACTACACAGGGGATAAAAGCTAAAATAAACATGCTTCCGGATCCCGATAGCGGTGAAGATTACAAAAAAACCATAAAGAAGGCTTTAAAAAAAGATATATATTATGGGACGATAGTAAAATACGCTCAGGAAGCAGCCGGATATTATCGAAAAAATAAGCCTAAAGACCGGTTGTCCAATGATGAATTGTTAGAGCTTACAAAAGACCTTATAT
>JAILOD010000096.1 GCA_024691015.1 Lachnospiraceae bacterium | reverse complement strand
AGCTCAGGAGCGGTGCTGTCTTTTGCACGTGCCCTGGGAGAATTCGGAGCTACAATAATGGTTGCGGGGAACATCGAAGGTAAGACAAGAACCATGTCTACGGCGGTATATACTGCGGTTCAATCCGGAAACAGAGAGCTGGCTGTTTTATGGGTACTTGTTATTTTAACGCTTTCATTTGTCATACTCATAATAATGAATCTTATTTTGAATAAGGGTTTCGGAAGGGAATAATCGGTTTTAATTTTGAAGGATTCGTTTTCAAGAAATATAAATTATCTGAGACTGTCTGTTACGGATAAATGCAACTTAAGATGCATATACTGCATGCCGGAGTGCGGGGTGAAAAGCATACGGCATGACGAAATGCTTTCGTTTGAGGAAACAGAAAGGCTTTGCAGGATACTGGTATCGCTCGGTATAGAAAAGATACGTATTACCGGCGGCGAACCGATGGTCAGAAGAGACATACTGCAGCTTATAAAAAGTCTTTCCGGGATAGAAGGTTTAAAAAGCCTTAATATCACGACAAACGGGCTGAAGCTTAAGGAAACTGCTTATGAGCTTAAAGCACTGGGGGTTGACGGACTTAATGTGAGCCTTGATACCTTAAACCGTGATACCTTTAAAAGGCTTACCGGTTATGACGGGCTTGGGGAGGTTCTTTCAGGGTTAAAGACCGCCTTTGAGCTCGGGTTTAAGCTGAAGATCAACTGTGTACCGGTTGTGGGTTTTAATAACGAAGAGGCAGAAGAAATCGCAGCGCTTGCAAAGGATAAGGATATAGATGTGCGTTTCATTGAGCTTATGCCCATTGGCGTAGGCAGGAATTACAGGGGGGTAGATGAGCGGACGCTCCTTCAAAGGTTTAACAAAATCTTTGGAGAGGCACAAAGTCTTAATCTGCATGGCAGTGAGAGTGCGGAGATGTTTGTTTTTCCGGGTTTTAAGGGAAGAGTCGGCTTCATTGCTCCGATGTCAGATAAATTCTGTTCATCCTGCAACAGGCTCCGGCTTACAGGCGAAGGCTATCTGAAGCTCTGTCTGTATCACAGTGACGGGGTGGATCTTAAAAGGCTTTTACGAAGCGGTGCGGAGGATGATGTGATCCGCAAGGCCGTTTGCGAGGCCGTTAAGAGGAAACCGAAAGAACACAGCTTTTCTTTTGATGAGGAAAACGAAGAAAAAAGAGGAATGAACCGGATCGGAGGATAATATTTTGATCGGCAGAATAGTAAATATATGTATAAGCAAGGAAAAGGGTACACCGAAAAGCAGGGTGAGAGAGGCAGTTATCATTGAGAACTTCGGATTGGAGGGGGATGCTCACGCCGGTAGCGAGCGGCAGGTAAGTCTTTTAAGTCTGGAGAGGGTAAGGGCTTTTGAAGAGGAATATAATAAGAGTAAAAGCCCGGACGAAAGACTTTCGATAGCGCCCGGTGCCTTCGGAGAAAACCTGCTGGTAAGCGGGATCGATCCGGTTAAGCTTCCTGTTGGGACACGCCTTAAGAGCGGAGAGGTAATTCTTGAAATTACGCAGATCGGAAAGAAGTGTCACGACGGCTGCACCATCACAAAGCTGACGGGTAAATGCATCATGCCCAAGGACGGTGTTTTTGCCAAGGTACTTAAAGGAGGTCTTGTTAAGGAAGGGGATGAGCTGGTTGTTTTAAATCCTCTCACGGCCTGTGTCATTACGGCCAGCGACAGGGCATATAACGGTCTGTACAAGGATGAGAGCGGGCCGCTTCTGGCATCGATATTAGCGGAAAACAATATTGAGGTATTAAAGCAGGTTCTTCTGCCGGATGACGAGGATGGTCTGTATAAAGCTCTGACTGAGCTCACAGATTCGGAAGCACCGGATTTTATTATAACAACGGGCGGGACCGGGTTTTCGCCGAGAGACCATATGCCGGAGGCGACCCTAAGGGCAATAGAGAAAAACGCTCCGGGCATTTCGGAAGCAGTCAGAAGTCATAGTGCGCAGTATACGAAAAATGCAATGTTAAGTCGTGCGGTAAGCGGTATCAGAAAAAACACGCTGATTATAAATCTTCCGGGTAGCAAAAAGGCCGTGGAACAGTGTATGGACCTGATAATCCCAATACTTCCCCATGCTGCAAAAATGATGAGGGGAGAAGGGGAATTTTAAGATTTTTTTAATAATATTGCTGATATTTAGTGGTTTGAAAATTTTTTGTTGCTAAATACTGAAAAAGATTATATTATAAGATAGTTAAAGTTCAAATAGTGGTGGACTTTATTTCAGTGGGTTTCTAAGGAGGAGAGTTCCGTGCTGGAAATAAAAGAGAATGAAAATCTAACGGCGTGCAGGATTTTGGTCATAGGTGTCGGAGGTGCCGGAAACAATGCGGTAAATCGCATGATCGACGAAACCATCGGCGGAGTAGACTTTTTAGGAGTTAATACAGATAAACAGGCTTTACAGCTTTGCAAGTCTCCGCAGCTTTTGCAGATCGGAGAAAAACTTACAAAAGGGCTTGGCGCAGGTGCAAAGCCCGAGATCGGAGAAAAGGCCGCAGAAGAGAGCAAGGATGATATCGTAAATGTGATCAGAAATTACGATATGGTATTCGTTACCTGTGGTATGGGAGGCGGAACCGGTACAGGTGCTGCACCCGTTATCGCACAGGCGTCAAAAGAGCTCGGTATACTTACGGTTGGCGTTGTTACAAAGCCTTTTAAGTTCGAAGCAAAGAAGAGAATGGAAAACGCTCTTAATGGTATCGAAAAGCTTAAAAAAGCAGTAGATACAATGATCGTTATTCCGAATGAGCGTCTTATCGGAATAGTAGACAAACATACAACACTTGCGGATGCCTTAAGGCGTGCGGATGACGTCCTTCAGCAGGCAGTGAGCGGTATCACGGATCTTATCAATGTTCCCGCTCTTATCAATCTTGATTTCGCAGATATCAGCACCGTTATGAAGGATACCGGTGTTGCTCATATAGGTATAGGTTTCGGAAAAGGAGATAACAAGGCTGCTGAGGCTATACAGATGGCAGTAGAGAGTCCTCTTCTTGAGACAACCATCAAGGGAGCGGAGAATGTTATCCTTAATATATCCGGTGATATCACTCTTGATGATGTTTCCACAGCAGCAGATTATGTTCAGACTCTTACCGGAGAAGATACCAACATCATCTTCGGTGCAAAACAGGAAGAACATGAGAAGAAATCGGAGACCGTTAAGATTACGGTTATCGCAACAGGTCTTGATGAAAAGGTAACATCTGATCAGGTGGCACCCAGAGGTCCCGTAAATCCTTATACAGGAGCAGCAAGCGGTGCAGGAGGATTCGGAGGATTTCCTTCAAGATTCCCCACTCCTTCACAGTCACCTTCACAGCCTGTAGGTGCAAGCGCAGGTCTTCAGGGTGGTGGAGTTTCACAGAGAACAGGTCGTCTTAATACATTAGATCCCCTGCCTCCTTTAAATTCTTCACAGGGAGCTCCGATACAGCCTATACGTTCAACAACTCCTTTTGAGGATGATTTCAGTAACGTTCAGCCTATGAGGCCTTCCATGGGACAGAGAAATTCAAACCCTGCTCCACAGGCTCCGCAGAGAGAGCAGCCTGCTCAGTTTGATGCTCCGCCCGCAAAGCCCGTAAGGTCCAGAGTTGAGCCCAAGACCATTAAGGTTCCCGATTTTATAAGAGATCTTAAAAAGTAATATTTTTAAAATATAATTCAGAAACAAAAAACAATAAGAGGTGAAGATATGAAGTGTCCTTTCTGCAGTCATGACAATACGCGAGTAATTGATTCAAGACCTGCCGATGACAGCAGTTCCATTAGACGTCGCCGTGTTTGCGATGTATGCGGCAAGAGATTTACAACATACGAAAAGGTTGAGACGATCCCGCTTATCGTTATCAAAAAAGACAACAACAGGGAGACATTCGACCGTACCAAGATAGAACAGGGTGTACTCAGAGCCTGTCACAAGAGGCCCATCAGTGTAGAGCAGATCACAAAGATCGTAGATCAGGTTGAGACTGAGGTTGTCAATATGGAAGACAGGGAAATCCCCAGTTCGGTTATCGGTGAAAAGATAATGCAGAAATTAAAAGACTTAGATTCGGTTGCTTACGTAAGATTCGCATCGGTTTACAGAGAATTTAAGGATGTGAATTCGTTCCTTGAGGAATTAAAAAAGGTATTACAGTGATCGATTAAGATCAGGATTTATCATGAGCCTTGTGGAAACACGGGGCTCATATTTTTGAGCAGGTATATTATAAATGATACAAAAAATAAAGACTTCCAGGATTCTCTGGTCGTTTATGTTTGTGCTGATCGCAATGATCTGGGGCGTGGCCTTTGTTGTTGTAAAGGATTCCGTCCTGTTTATCGCTCCGGTGTACATGGTGGCCTTCAGGTTTACTATTGCCTTTATAGCAGGGTGTATTTTCTGCTTTTTCCGGGGAGCGAGGCTGAATAAAGAGGTTTTAAAAAGTGGTATCTATTTGGGGATCTCGCTTTTTGTGGCATATATATTACAGACGATCGGAATAGAGTATACCACGGCAGGTAAGAATGCTTTTATAACTACGGTTTACATAATATTGGTGCCGTTCATGAATTTTGCTTTATACAGGGCGTCGCTGTCGCCGGCCCATATAATCGGAGCAGTGATGAGCTTTACCGGAGTCGGTTTTCTGACGCTTGGAGGTATCGACGGTATAAATATCGGGGATGTATTGACATTTCTCTGTGCGATATCTTTTTCAGTGCAGATTATTCTTACCGCCAGGTATTCACCGCATCATGACGCAATGCTTCTTAATACCATACAGCTTGGCGTTTGTGCCGTTGCCGGATGGATACTTGCACCGATAATTGACGGACCTGTGTCACAGGGAATAAGCTTTTCTCCATCGATGATACTTTCGATGCTATATCTGGGTCTGTTAAGTACCTTTTTTGCCGAGTGTGTGCAAACCTATGGGTTAAGATATGTGGATCCGCTTCTCGGAACCATTTTAATGAGTCTGGAAAGCGTTTTCGGAGTGCTTTCATCGGTTATTCTTCTTGGAGAGAAGATTACCGGAAAGATGCTCCTTGGCATAGTTTTAATGTTTACTGCTATTATAATTGTCGAAATACAGGAAGGAAAAAGAGATAATGCTAAAAATGCTGTATCCTGACGACTATGTTCGTTCGGTTTATGATATCAATTTTGAGGAGCTTTATAAGCAGGGCTACAGGGGGATTATCTTTGATATAGATAATACTCTTGTGTTTCACGGAGCTCCGGCTGACGGAAGATCCTTAGAGCTCTTTGACGAGTTGCACAAGCTGAAGTTTAATACGGTCTTGCTGTCCAATAACAAGGACAGGAGAGTGGCACCATTTGCCACGGCGGTAAGGTCACTTTACATCTGCAATGCAAATAAGCCGTCAAAGACCGGCTACAACGATGCGATGAGGCTGATGCGTACCAAAAGGCGTACCACGCTTGTTATCGGAGATCAGCTTTTTACCGATATCTGGGGCGGCAAGAGGGCAAAGATCAGAACGGTTTTGGTTGAGCCTCTCGGCCCAAAGGAGGATTTTCATATCTTCTTCAAGAGAGTTCTTGAAAAGATCATCCTGTTCTTTTATGACAGATCAGATTACCACAGAAGAGAAGTGCCTATTAAGGTGGGGTCAAGGAGGAGATTGAGATGGTAAACGGCAGTACAAAAGTTCTCGGGCTTATAGGTAATCCTGTGGCTCATACCTTTTCTCCTGCGATCCACAATACTATTGCGTCCGTTATGGGGATCAACAGTATCTACGAGGCTTTTAAAGTAGAGGAGTCTCTTGATAAGGCAGTGACGGGTGCGTATTATCTCGGTATAGAGGGGATGAATGTTACGGTACCTCACAAGAAGGCTGTTATGGGCTCTCTTAAAGAGGCTTCAGATATGGCATTAAAGATTGGTGCCGTTAATACCCTGAAGCGTATAGACGGCGGATATAAGGGCTTTAACACGGATTCCTACGGCTTTGAGCGTGAGCTTATGGAAAACGGCATTTCGGTTACGGGACGCGATGTCATAATGCTGGGAGCCGGCGGGGCTGCGAATGCGGTCTATCACACGCTTGTGAAGCTCGGTGCAGATCATATCTATCTTCTGAACCGTTCCGTTGAAAAGGCGAGAGAGGTTTTCGGCGGCTTCAGTGATGTTTCTATCCTGACTCTTGGTGACTATAAGTCTGTTCCGGATGGCAAATATGTCTGTGTGCAGTGTACCTCGGTCGGGCTGGGAAAGGATTCTGACAAGGCGGCTATAGAGGATGAGGCTTTTTATGAGCTTATAGAAGATGGAGTTGACCTGATATACAACCCGAAGGAGACCCTGTTTATGAAGAAGGTTACATCTCACGGGGGAAGAGCCTTTAACGGCCTTGATATGCTCCTTTATCAGGCGGTTAAGAGCTATGAGATATTTATGGATGTTATTGTAAGTGATGAGGCGGTTTCGGCTGCGAGAGAGGTTTTAAAGGGGATCGTATGGGAAAAATAGTCCTTGAAGGGTTTATGGGAAGTGGAAAGAGTACCTACGGAAAAGCTCTGGCTCGTAAACTCGGCTGGTCGTTTATTGATACCGATGCACTCATCGAGGATCGGGAGGGGAGAGCTATTCCAAAGATCTTCGAAGAGGACGGTGAAGATTACTTCAGGAGGCTTGAGACTGATACGATCGGGGAGCTTTCGGGGAATGAAAAATCTGATGCGGTGATCTCCGTTGGCGGAGGACTTCCCGTCAGGGAAAAGAACCGGGATCTTATGAAAAAATGCGGCACGGTAGTGTATCTGAAGGGCAGCGAGGAGCTTTTGTATAGCAGGCTTATTTCGGAAAGCGAGTCGAGACCGATGCTTCATGGCGGTGAGCTTCGTGACAGGATCCGTTCGCTTCTTAATGAGCGTGAGGAGCTTTATCTGGATGCGTCTGATGCAGTGGTGTTAATTGATGGTAAGGAGCCGGATGAGGTTCTGGATGAGATCGTGGCGATTGCAGGCGTGTGAGGATTGTTTTAAGGCATAAATAAGTAAAGATAACCGGCAGGTGTGGGATCCACGCCTGCCGGTGGTTTTTTATGCTGAATTTTTGGTAGTGAGGTAACGACTGAGTTGTAAGTAATTTATGAGTTGAATTGCTATACAACGTATCTTTATTCTACCAATGTACCGGTTGTATGATAGCTACAATTTAACTTGATCACGCAACCCACTACCTATCTACCCCTGAAGCCGGTTGCCTTCCCTCTCATTTATCAAGATTCTATGCAACGCTTCAGGTCGCAGCAGTCACCCTGGTTGCATTGTAACCAAATTTTCTGCTATCGATGCAACGCACTTGATTGTGGCAGCTACCCCGGTTGCTTCACAATCAAGTTTTTATCC
>JAILOD010000078.1 GCA_024691015.1 Lachnospiraceae bacterium | reverse complement strand
TAAGGATTCGAAGGATACGGGGAAGAAGAAAAAGAAGAAGGGATTGTTTTGATTTAAATTTTAACCCTCGTGAGGTTTCTCACGGGGGTTTTTGATTTATGGGGTGGGGTGAGCCGACTTTAAGCCACAACCTTGGAGGGGTGGTAGGCCCGATGCATCTTCCGGGGCCGGGGAGGCATAAAAAAACGCCGCCAACCGAATACCGGAAGGCGGCGAAAGTTTTATTTTACAAATACTCCGTCCTGTTACAGATCTTGAGATTCTCCAGCACCTTCTTTATTTCAGAAGAAGAATCCTTATGACAGATGAGCGTGGCGTCCTTCGTATCTACCACAATGATGTCCTTTAGGCCTACGCAAGCCATCAGCTTATCTGTGCCCTGGATGATGCAATCATTAGTACCAACGGTAATGACATTTCCATCGATAATGTTACCAAACTCATTTGACTTCTGCGTTCTGTCCATGGCGTTCCAGCTGCCCACATCATCCCAGCCGAAGTTGCCGGGAATGGTATAAATATTAGGAGACTTTTCCATGATACCGTAATCGATGGAAATTGAAGGAAACGTAGGGAAGGTCTTCTCAAGAATATCGTTCTGCGCAGAAGTGCCAATGGCATTTTTGATGATCTCAAGCCCCTCGGAAACATCCGGCATAATACGCTCAAAGGCGGCCAGAATAGAAGAGGTCTTCCAGGCAAACATACCGGAGTTCCAAAGATAATCTCCGCTGGAAACATATTCCTTAGCCAGTTCAATGCTCGGCTTCTCGGCAAAAGTCTCAACCTTGTAGCCGGAAAGCTTTCTCTCTCTGGATAAAAACTTGATGTAGCCATAGCCGGTTTCCGGGTATTCCGGCATAATACCGATCGTAACCAGGTTCTCGCCATCATTTGCAAGAGCAATGGCATCCTCAAGAGTATTAACGAACATCTGGTTATGCCTGATCATATGGTCACTCGGTAAAACCAGCATAACCGACTCTTCATATTTTTTTGTAATATGAGCCGCAGCAAGACCGATACAGGGAGCGGTATTACGCCCCACCGGCTCGCAGAGAATATTCTCATCGGGAATATCGGGAAGCTGCTCCTTAACAAGCGGCAGATAATCCTTGTTGGTTGAAATGTATATATCTTCAAGGTCAACCAGAGGAAGAATACGGTTTACGGTATGCTGGATAAGAGTTTTCCTGTCTTCGGTGAGTGAAAGAAACTGCTTCGGCATATTCTTTCTGCTTCTGGGCCAGAAACGCTCTCCGCGGCCGCCGGCCATAATAAGTGCTGTTTTTTTCATAGTTGTCCTCCTGAAACATTAGGTGTGAATTCCATTATATCATCATTTATCCGTGCTGTAATGTGTCCGGTAAGGATCGTACCCGGAGCGAAATCTCCCAAAGCGCGAACACGAACATATTCTCTTGTATAGCCTTCGTTGTTGTCCTCAATAAGAACCTCCACAGGAGCGGAATTTAAATAATAGTCGGCAAAAGCCTTCTTACGCTCGGCCGTCATGTTAAGCAGCACCTTTTCACGTGAGCTTTTTAAAGAATCTGTAAGCTGATCATCCATCTTATCGGCAACGGTCCCGGCCCGTCTGGAATACTTGAAAACGTGGGTTTCATAGAAATTTACCTTTTCAAGGAATCGAACAGTCTCTCCAAACTCCTCCTCACTTTCTCCGGGAAAACCGACTATCACATCGGTGGTTATAGCAGGGTGGTCGAAGGAAGAACGTAAAAGCTCAACTCCGGCAAAATATTCATCCGTAGTATAATGACGGTTCATTCTCTTTAAAACGGAATCAGAGCCGCTTTGCAGGGAAAGATGAAACTGCGGACAAAACTCTTTTATGGAAGTAAGGCGTGAGACGAAATCGGGAGTGATTATCCTGGGCTCAAGAGAAGAGAGCCTCAGACGTTTAACGCCGGGAATCTCCGCAACCGCCTCGATAAGCGAGATCAGGTCTTCTCCGTCATCCGGTCTGTCCTTACCATAGGAGCTTAAGTGAAT
Source organism: Lachnospiraceae bacterium (assembly GCA_024691015.1). Classification (GTDB taxonomy): domain Bacteria; phylum Bacillota; class Clostridia; order Lachnospirales; family Lachnospiraceae; genus NK4A144. Next base: position 917 of record JAILOD010000078.1, on the reverse strand, counting down.
ACCCGTCAGAACAAATTCGGAATAGCCTTTGTCGGCAAAAGAGCGGATGCCGGGAAGAAGCTCCTTTATGGGCCTGCTCTTTATCCGCCCTCTGGCATAGGGAATAATGCAATAGGAACAAAACTGGTTACAGCCGTCCTGCACCTTGAAGAAAACCCTTGTATGCAGATTGTCGGATTGGAAAACAAAGTCATCGGGTTTATCCGGGATGGATGAAACAATATTGTGAGAGCGGCAATATTCATCAATGATGTTGACGATCTCTTTTTTTTCTTCGTTCAAGACGATAAGATCCACATTATCAGAGAGGATCTCCGACCGGTCTCTGGTGTTTGCATAGCAGCCTGCGGCAACGACGATCGAAGAAGGGTTTAATGACTTCGCACGATGAAGCATCTGCCGGGATTTCCGGTCGGCGATATTGGTCACCGAGCAGGTATTAATGATGTAGATATCGGCCATATCCCGAAAAGAAACTATCTCATAGCCTGCCTTTTCAAGTGAATTTTCCATTTGTTCGGTTTCGTATGCATTTACCTTACAGCCGAGACTGTGAAGAGCGATTTTTATCAATTTTGCTTACCTTTCCACGTTTTTATCGTGATTTGATCTATGTTTATTGCAGAAATTAAAAAATACTTATAATTTTTTTTGTGTAACCTTGTGCACTTATACAAGCCAATTGGCTTGACTTTTCATAAGTCAAACAATAAGATATAAGCAACTCAAAAAGAATAATAAATGAATCAAACCAAGGAGGTTTTAAAATGAAAACAGTTAAAATTTCATTGAACTCAATTGATAAGGTTAAATCTTTTGTTAATGAGATCACAAGATTCGATTATGATTTCGATCTCGTTTCAGGAAGATATGTAATAGATGCTAAATCTATCATGGGTATCTTCTCACTTGATCTT
>JAILOD010000074.1 GCA_024691015.1 Lachnospiraceae bacterium | reverse complement strand
GCTAAGCAGGCAAGCATTTGGTTCAAGTATTTAAGAATCGTTATAATAGTATAATACATGTTCCGAAATGCAGATTGAACGATTATAATAAATATGTATATGAAATCCAGAAGGAACATTTAAGAAGTGAAATAATGAATTGTTTAGAAGTGAGGGAGAACCGCCCGACTTACCAGATAATAAAACGCCCCGGGAGGAAATATGTCGCAATCGAACATTCAAGACAGACTGGAAGAAATTAATGATTTAAAAAAAGAGCTTGCAAAGCTTAAATTGGAAAATGAGGAACGGATAAGATGCGAATGCATCAGTAATGCGGCCATGAAAGAGGCACTTGAGCAGGATCATCCGGAGGATGAGATCAATTGTTTTCTAGCATCGGTGGGACAGAGCCTTGAGGTAGACCGGATTTATATTTTTGAAGATGATTCTGAGAAAAATGTGGTAAATAATACATATGAGTGGTGTGCAAAGAATGTGACCCCGGAGATAGATAATCTTCAGGAGGTTCCCCGTGAGGCAGTTTCCTGGTGGTATAACCAATTTGAAAAGGGAGAGGATATTTATATTGTGGATCTTGAGGCGGTTCGCGATACGGAGCCACTGGCATACAGTTATCTGGCTCCCCAGGGAATCCGTTCTTTGATCGCAAAACGTTTGATGCAGGGAGACCGTGTCATAGGTTTTTTTGGTGTGGATAATCCTCGCCTGGATCTGATGGATGATATTTCCAGCTTTTTACATACACTTTCAAATTTTATTTCTGTGCTTATAAGGAACAGAAATATCATGAGGGCCCTTGAAGCCCGTTATATTGACGAGAGAGACATCGCCTATAAAGCGAATCAGGCGAAATCCATGTTTCTCGCACAGATGTCCCATGAAATCAGAACTCCCATAAATGCTGTACTTGGAATGAATGAGATGATCTTGAGAGAGTCCTCTGACAGCACTATCCTGGAGTATTCAAGGAATATTCAAAATGCCAGCAGGAATCTCCTTAGTCTGATCAACGGAATACTTGATTTTTCCAAGATAGAAGACGGAAAAATGGAGATCATACCGGTGGAATATGACACCGTATCCTTTATCAATAGTCTTTATAAGACCATAATTTACAAGGCGGATACAAAGGGACTGGAAATAGTACTTGATATTGATGAGGGGCTGCCCAAGACGATGATAGGTGATGATGTCAGGTTTTCACAGGTCATAATGAATCTTTTGACCAACGCAGTGAAATATACGGAAAAAGGCGCGGTAACGCTGACGATAAAAGTTCTTGACAAAACGGAAACAGATGTTGATATATACGTTTCGGTAAAGGATACTGGAAGGGGTATTAAGGAAGAGGAAATTTCACGGCTGTTTGAATCCTTTGAGCGGATTGATGAGATTAAGAATCGACATATTGAGGGAACCGGTCTTGGCATGTCAATAGTTTCAAGTCTGCTTGACCTTATGGGTAGCAAGATATGTGTTGACAGCGTGTTTGGCCGGGGATCTGATTTTAATTTTACCATAAAGCAGAAAATAGCTGATGGCACGGCGATTGGCGATTATGAAAAATGTCTTGAAGAGCGAAACATAAACAGGGAGGAGAAGAGGCTGCTTAAGGCGCCCGGGGCAAAGATTCTTGTGATGGATGACAATCCCATGAATCTTATGGTATTTAAAAGTCTTTTGAAAAGAACCTGTGTGCAGATCGATGTTGCAAAAGACGGTGATACCGGACTGGCTAAGACCTCTGAAAAAAAATATGATATTATTTTTATAGATCATCTCATGCCTGATAAGGATGGCATAGAGACATTGAATGAACTTAGAAAAGCGCAGAATAACCCTAATCAGAAAACCTATGCGGTCTGTCTGACTGCGAATGCGATTTCCGGTGCAAGAGAAGAATATCTTGCCGCAGGATTTGACAACTATCTTTCAAAGCCTATTGAGCACAAGAAGCTCGAAAAGATGCTGGAGGATCATCTTCCCGAAGAAAAGATATTTTATTCGGAGACAAATGGTCCGCTGCAGGAAGAAAAGGGGAGTGTAGGTCTTGAGGATGATACTGCACGAAAAATATCATGCTTAAGGAACAGCAACATTATTGATATAGATACTCCTTTGAAAAACTGTGGGAGTGAAATAACATATTTGGGAATTTTAGAGAATTATTATGAATTATCCGGTGATCGATATGATGAGCTTGATGAATGCTTTAATCGTAAGGATTTTCATAATTATACCATTATGGTTCACTCTTTAAAAAGTTCTCTTTACAGCATTGGAGCGATGGGATCAGGAAACGCTGCCTTTGAGCTTGAAAAGGCTGGCAAAAGAGAAGATTATGATTATATTCTTGAAAATCATCAGGCTTTTATGGAAGGGATTGAAGGGCTTGAGAAGCTTTTGTCAGGAGTTTTCACGGAGGCCGAGGAAGCTTTGGAAGAGAAATCTTCTTCGACAGACGGAAGGAATAATTATCCCGTTGTATCTGAATCTGAAATGATAAACAAATACAAAGAAATCAGTATGGCCGCAGAAGCCTGGGATCTGGATATATTGGATGAAATTTTTGAGGATATGAAAAAGTACACCATCCCGTCGAGCGAAAAGGAATTATGGAAGAAATTAAAAAAAGCATATAGTAACTTTGAATACGATAAACTCATTGAGCTTGTAGATGGAGCAGTAGGTTCAAAAAGGGACGTTTAAGAAGTAAACAATCTGATAAAAACAAAAGGAGAATTACAAAGGAGACTAAAATAAAATGACAAAAGAATCAAAAGAAAAATGTAAAAAGTATTCTGATATCTTCAGACCGTTTCTTGACCGGTTTGATTATGAATGCTGCGATGCCGGAAAATACGGTTGGACCTTAATCTATGGAAAAAACGGAAAAGTGGAGGGACAGCATTATTTTCAGTCGGAAGAAGAATTGCTGAATCAGTTGAATGATTACTGGATATTTCATAAGGTTATGGAGTTAATTGATCAAGGCAAAGTGTCGGATAATATCGTTGGTAATAACAGAGCTTTGACCTGGTTGGATAAAATTCCGGAAGAATACGCAAAACCTCTCAGGGAAGAACTGGATAGGCTTAATGGTCAAGTCAGATGAAATACCTGATATGCCGGAAGATTTTCATATAAAATGAGAAAAGGAGCACACTATGTATAAAACCGTCGTGTTGGATGACATTTTCGGGATATCCGGACTGATCACCGAGCAGCGTTACAGAAAGGATCTGAAGCGTCACAGGAGCCTTCATATATACAGAGGTATGCCTAATGCGGATTACAGCATAGTTACATCATTAAGACGGGTATGCAAGGATAAACGCGAGATTCTGGAACCAACGATCCTGGCAACATTTACAAAATATGCAGCGCTTGAGGATCCATCCATTGAGAAGAGCATCTGGAGACAGATGATACTTGGCCAGCATCACGGCCTTCCGACCAGACTGTTAGACTGGTCCTTCTCGCCGCTGACCAGTCTTCATTTTGCGGTTTCGGAGAATAACCTGGATAACATGGATAAGCACGACTGTGTAGTATGGAGAGTCGATGTGGATGAGCTTCACTCTATGCTCCCGGAAAAGTATCAGAAGATAATGCAGGAAACCAAAACGACTGTTTTTTCGCTGAAGATGCTTCAGGAAGCCTGCAGCGGCCCCAAGGAATATGACCAGGATATGATGGGAAAGGCCATGCTTATAGTGGAGCCGCCTTCTATCGAACAGCGTATAATAAACCAGTTCTCCTTTTTTTCCGTAGTCCCGATAGATATGGATGATGTAGCTGTATTCTTAAATGAACATACGGAAAAGACCGTAAAATACGTAATAAAAAAAGAGCTGCGCTGGCAGGTAAGAGACCTGCTAGATCAGCTCAATATCAGCGAGCGCATAATATATCCGGGATTAGATGGTCTGTCCCAGTGGCTTGCTCGTCATTACTATGTAATGGATGACTGATGACGGTATTTTGAAAAGAAACCATAAAAATACAGGCAGTTGCAGGTTCAAAGGTAAGACTTTATACCGGAATCAGAAACTGCCTGGGATCTGAATTATAACCGGATGATTAATATTGCGAGATTTGAGCAATGTTTGCGATCTGACCGGTTACAGGGTCGATCGTTAGTCCGTATGATTGGAGTGCCGAAAGATATGCCATATTATATGCATCCATATCAGTCGGAACAGCGTTTGCGGAAACGGGAGCTACAGTCACCGTAGCCATTCCGGTATTGCCATAGCTTGTTGTGATCTGTGTATATTGTACCCCGTTAACATTAAAATATCTGTCATCTGTTATTCCGTTGGAATAGATAGAATCATATGTC
>JAILOD010000034.1 GCA_024691015.1 Lachnospiraceae bacterium | reverse complement strand
AGCGGCTTTTCACGCGACGACAACATTGTGAAGGCTTTGCCGCGTTTATGTGAAAGTGCTGTGAGCTTAGTGAAACCGAGCAGTCCCGAAGCCAAATACACAAACTGACGATTCCAGCCCCGCCAGTAACCAACGCGAGTCACAAGTCATCGCTATAATCCAAAACTATAGCCAACTATAAAATATAAGGATTACCCAAACCAAACAACAACTGATATTATAAGTCCATCAAAGCAAGGGAGACAGAATTATGAAGAGAAATCTTTGTATAAATGAAAAATGTAGAACAAGATGTCAGAAATCAGGAAACCGGGAACAATGGCGGATATGGTTTATGGCTTGGTTAGAGTGAGCCTGTAAACATATCGGGAATAACATATTAAACACCATTAGACCGGGAAGCATAAGCTCCCGGCTTTATTTTTTTAAAAGGAGAAAGAAAATATGAATATCAATTCACTATTGATACATGGAGGCATAGACGGAGATGAGACAACGGGGGCAGTTAATGTTCCCATATATCAGACATCAACATACAGGCAGGACGGAATAGGAGAAAACAGAGGCTGGGAATATTCAAGAACGGGGAATCCCACAAGGGCGGCATTGGAAAAACTGATAGCCGATCTTGAACAGGGAGAAAGCGGACTTGCGTTTGCATCGGGACTTGCAGCGATCGATACAGTGCTCTCTCTCTTCAAGGCAGGAGATAAGTTAGTGGTATCGGACAATATATACGGAGGAACTTTCAGGATCCTGGACAAGGTATTTAATAAATTCGGGATAACCTACACCATAGTTAATACATCCGATCTGAACAAGGTAGAGGAAGCGATAGATGAGAGCGTAAAGGCAGTCTATGTTGAAAGTCCGGCAAACCCGCTTCTTACAGTTACGGACATAGAAGCAGTGGCAGAAATAGCTCACAGAAAAGGGAAAAAAGTCATAGTGGATAACACATTTCTGACACCGTATCTTCAAAGACCGTTAACGCTCGGAGCCGACATAGTAATTCACAGCGGAACAAAATATCTGGGAGGACATTCCGATACCATAGCGGGGTTCGTGGTTGTCAATGACGAAAAACTGGCAGAAGAACTCTATTTCCTCCAGAATTCGATCGGAGGGGTGCTAGCGCCCTGGGACAGTTTTTTAATGATAAGAGGAATAAAAACACTCGGTGTAAGAATGGACAGACACAATGAGAATGCCATAGCGATAGCAAAGTGGCTTCAGAAAAGTCCATATATCAAAAAAGTATATTATCCGGGGCTGGAAAGCGATCCGGGGTATGAAATACAGAAAAAACAGGCCGATGGAGCAGGCGGAATGATCTCATTTGTTTTGAAAGATGAGTACGACTACAGGAAGTTTTTTAAGTCTCTGAAGCTCATAACACTTGCGGAAAGTCTGGGAGGAGTTGAGTCCTTAGTCTGCCATCCGGCAAGCATGACGCACGCGGCCATACCGGAAGAGATAAGACATAAGGTTGGTATAGATGACGCACTGATCAGGTTTTCTGTTGGAATAGAAGACAAGGATGATCTCATAAACGATCTGAAACAGGCAATTGAAAAATCAAAAAGATAACAAAGAGAGGAAAAATGTCATGAACATATATATGAGTATTCAGGAAATGATAGGCGATACACCTATACTGAAGCTGAACAACATCGGAGTAAAAAGAAGTGTCGGTATATATGCAAAACTGGAGCTTATGAATCCGGGTGGAAGCGTGAAGGACCGCGTGGGAGAATATATGATCCTTGATGCAATAGAAAAAGGAGAGCTTAAGAAGGGTGGAACGATCATCGAGGCGACAGCCGGAAACACCGGAATAGGGATAGCCGTTGCGGCAATAAATAAAGGCTACAGGATAATATTTGTTGTGCCCGATAAGTTCTCGATTGAAAAACAGAAGATATTAAGAGCTTTAGGAGCAGAGGTTATTAATACTTCAAGGGAAGAAGGGATGCTCGGAGCCGAGAAAAAAGCTAATGAGCTGCTCGAAGAAATACCGGGGGCGATCTCGCTTCGACAGTTCAGAAATATGTCAAATCCCCTATCGCATTATGAAACAACGGGTCCGGAGATATACAGGCAGATGGACGGCCAGCTGGACTACCTTGTGGCCGGTGCGGGAAGCGGAGGAACATTTTCGGGTATTATGCGATATCTGAAGGAGAGAAACAAAAGGATAGAGGGAGTGCTTGCCGATCCGTACGGTTCGATCATAGGAGGCGGAGAGCATTTTGACTATGATATCGAGGGAATAGGAAATGACTTTATTGCGGACACCATGGATATAAAACTTGTAGATAAGGTTATAAAGATTACGGATTCCGAAGCCTTTGAAACATCAAGGATGCTGGCAAAAAAAGAAGGGATAATGGCGGGATCGTCATCAGGCGCGGCACTTGCTGCTGCGATAAAGCTGGCAGATGAGATCGACAGAGGAAACATAGTTGTTGTTCTGCCTGACAGAGGAGAGAGGTATCTGAGTAAGGGCTTGTTTGAATAAATTTGGTTATAGCTTGAAACTATAACATGAGATTGAATATAAGGATTATTCAAGATCAGAATTTGATGATAAGGTGTTTTACAGGAGATGGGAGATCAATCCGATGAGCGAGGTTTTCAGACTGGAAGCAGTTTCAAAAAATTATACAAACGAAGGAAAAGAATTTCAGGCACTAAAAAATATCAGTCTTGAAATAAAAGAAGGAGAGATATTCGGAATAATAGGGATGAGCGGGGCAGGTAAATCTACACTGGTAAGAACTTTAAACCGCCTGGAGGAGGTTTCCGGAGGAAAGGTATTCTTTTGCGGGCAGGAACTCGGAGAATTAAAACCGAAGGAACTAAGGAGGGTCAGAAGACAGATAGCAATGATATTCCAGAGCTTTAATCTTCTTAGTCAGAGGAATGTTTTAAGCAATGTAATGCAGCCGTTAAGGATAGCCGGGATTGCAAGAGGAAAGAGAAAAGAAAAGGCAATGGATATGCTTAAGGTAGTAGGCCTCGAAGATAAGAAGAACGAATATCCGGGAAGGCTGTCGGGAGGACAAAGACAGAGAGTTGCAATAGCCAGAGCCCTGGCTGCAGACCCAAAAGTACTCTTGTGTGATGAGGCAACCAGCGCATTGGATCCGAAGATGACCGGAGAGATACTTGAACTCCTGAAAAGAATAAACGATTCAGAAAAGCTGACAATAGTGATAATCACACACGAAATGAGTGTAGTGGAAAAAATCTGTGACAGGGTAGCGATAATCGATGAAGGTGAGCTGGTTGAAATAGGTGATGTTAAAGAGATCTTCAGAAATCCAGTGTCAGAGGCGGCAAAAAAACTGGTGTATCCCTCAAATCCATTTGATCCTACCGATAGATCAAGGAAATTGATAAGACTGGTATTTGATGGTCTTTCGGCAAGCAGGCCTTTTATATCCGAACTGGTGGAGGAGACCGGAAAGAAGGTAAACATATTGAGTGCCAACACAAAGAGCGTGGGCGGAATAGGGTATGGACAGATGGTTATGGAACTGCCGGAAAAAGAAGCTGATCAAAAGATAGTTACAGACTTTTTCATAAAGAAAGGACTAAGTGTACAGGAGGTGAAGAAATGAGCGATTACATAATTCAGACGATTATTGTGGGAATATCGGAAACCCTGGAAATGACCATCGTTTCATCCCTGCTCGCTTATGTAGTGGGATTGCCTCTTGGGATTCTACTGTATGCAACTGCCGGAGGAAGGATGTTGTCTAATAAAAAGATCAACTTCATTCTGGGGCTTGTTGTAAATATTTGCAGGTCATTACCCTTTCTGATCCTGCTGGTCCTTTTGATACCATTCACCAGGTTTCTTACCGGATCATCGATCGGTACGGGAGCATCTATAGTTCCGCTTACGGTAGGAGCGATACCGATTGTCGCAAGGATGGTTGAATCATCACTAAGCGAGGTTTCGCCGGGGATAATAGAGGCTGCATCATCGATGGGGGCTTCCCCCATATATATGATAATCCATTTTATTTTACCTGAAGCCACTCCTTCCCTGATATTTGGAGCGGCGATCAATATGGCGACGGTTCTTGGTTATTCCGCAATGGCAGGAGTTATTGGAGGCGGAGGACTTGGAGCAATAGCACTTCAGTATGGTTATTACAGATATCAGAAGGATGTGCTTTGGACTACGGTAACAATTTTGGTGATCCTGGTAATGGTGATTCAGGAATGTGGAGGCGAGATTTCAAGGCGGTCCAGAAAATAGATATTCATATGGATATATATCGCTTTACGGCATATCCGGAATGCGGTGAAGTGATTTATATAAAATTACTTAAAAAAATAAAAAGGAGAAAAGCTATGAAAAAGATTATCAAAATAATCAACTTAATATTACTTGCTACAGCACTTACATTTTCAGTTACGGCTTGCGGACAGGCAGCACAGGCAGCGGGCAATTCAAATGCTTCTTCAGAAGGAGGCAGCAATGTGACCATAAAGGTCGGAGCCAATATCACTCCCCATTCGGAGATATTGGAGAAGGCAAAGCCTCTTCTTCAGGAAAAAGGTATTGATCTTGAAATTGTAAAACTCGAGGATTCGATCACCCCAAATACAGGGGTTATAGAAGGAAATCTGGATGCAAACTATTTCCAGCACGTTCCTTATCTTGAACAGTTTAACGAAGAAAACGGATCCGATCTGGTTTCCATAGGCGCTATCCATTATGAACCTTTTGGAATATATGCGGGAAAGACGAACAATCTTAAGAGCCTTCCCGATGGGGCAGTTGTGGCTGTACCCAACAATGTAACCAATGAGGCAAGGGCACTTCTTTTACTGGCTCAGGAGGGTATCATCAGCCTGAATGAGTCAGCCGGAATCAATGCAACCGTTGAAGATATAACGGATAATCCGAAGAATATTTCCTTTAAGGAGCTTGCTCCGGAGCAGCTGGTTCAGGCACTTCCCGACGTTGATATAGCCGTCATAAACGGTAATTATGCGATCGAAGGTGGACTATCCGTAAAGGATGCCCTTGCGGTAGAAAAGAATGATGGCCTTGCGGCTAAAACCTATGGAAATATCATAGCAACCTCTCCGTCTAAAGCGAATGACGCGGCACTTCTGACTCTTGTTGAGGTTCTTTCCGGAGAGGAAATAAAGAAGTACATTGAGGAGACTTACGACGGAGCGGTTATTCCTTTGAAGTAAGAGAGGGATCGGAGGACATAAAAATGATCGGATTTGAGTACTACAACCCCGCAAGAATTGTTTTCGGCGAGGACAGTGAAAAGAAGCTTAAGGATCTGCTTAAAGCAAATAATACACATTCTTTACTTTTGGTATATAGTGGAGAGTTCATAAAAAAACTGGGGATATATTCAGTAATAGAGCAGGCAGTAGGCGAGTTGGGGATAGGTTTTTCGGAAAGCGGGGAAGTAGTACCGAATCCGGATATCGACCTTGTAAGACGGCTGGTGAAAGAGGGGAAAGAAAAAAATGTGGATTTTGTACTTGCTGTAGGCGGCGGAAGCTCCATAGATACGGCAAAGGCAATTGCGCTTGGGATACCTTACGACGGCGATGTCTGGGATTTCTTTGAAAAGGGAATAAACCCCAAAAGTGTATTACCGATAGGGGTGATAGCAACAACGGCATCCAGCGGCTCGGAAACTTCCAATGCAGCTATTTTATCAAGCGGAGAATGGAAGCTTGGATTCGAGGATGACCGTATCATACCAAGGTTCGCGATAATGAATCCGAAATTTACGGCTTCTCTTCCGCCGTATCCGACATTTACGGGGATCGCCGATATACTTTCACATTTACTGGAAAGATATTTTTCAGATGAGAGGAATTCGGATACAACGGATTATCTGATAGAAGGAGCTATAAGAGCACTTCTTGTAAATGCAGATAAGCTGCTTAAGGATCCCGGTGATCTGAATGCAAGAGGAGAAGTACAGTATCTGGCAAGCGTTGCTCATAACAATTCTCTGGATGCCGGAAGGAGTGCCGACTGGGGATCGCACAGGATAGAACACGAACTTTCGGCACAATACAATATCGTTCATGGTGAAGGAATGGCAGTTGTTCTTTTAGCCTGGATAAAATATATGGCCGGGAAAAAGCCCTGGCGCCCCGCACTTCTTTCAAGCCGCGTATTCGGTGTAGATGCGTTTAACTATTCGGAAGAGGAGCGGGCATATAAGCTATCAGAAAAGCTTTCGGATTTCTTTAAGAAAACAGGAGTTAAAACTTCTCTTACGGAACTGGGTATCGATGAAAAGGATTTTGAAGATATGGCAAAGAGAGCAACAAGAAACGGAAGCGTGGGACATTATTATCCTCTTAATAGGGAAGAGATAATAGATATTCTTAAGCTTGCATTATAAATAAAGAAAAGGAGATATTAAAAATGGCAAGAGTAAATTTAAAGCAACCCTCAGAACTTACGGGAGAGGCAAAGAAGGCATACGAGGAACTTGATGCGGCAGGTAAGATCACGAATATGAAGCTGGTTATGCTGCAGGATTATGGAACATATAAGGCTTTTATGGGCTGGTATGATTCCTGGGCAAGCCTTGAGAAGGCAATAGGACTTAGGGCAGCAACGATATATGCGCACTCTGTTTCCACCACCAACGGTTGCCTGTTGTGTTCGCTGTTTTTCATCAGCGATCTGAAGGAGCTTGGTCTTGATCCAAATAACTTTGAAACGAATGAGAACGAAAAATTACTTCAGGAATTGGGAGAGCAGATCGTAAAGGATCCTACAAATGTTTCGGATGAACTGTTGAACGGACTTCGTAAATTCTATACGGATGAAGAGATAATAATCATCGTGGGTTTCGGTGCCCAGATGCAGGCTACAAATAATTTTAACTCGGTTCTGGGTGTAGATGTGGATAAAAGACTGTTACCTCTTAAGGATAACTTTAAACCGGCAACCTGGAGAGACGCATTAAAATGATCATAATACCTCCACTCTTTTAGAGAGTGGGGGATCATATTCGATTTTTTGAAAAGGAGATTAATATGATTGCTGCTGTTGCGGAACTTACAGAAGAAGAACTGGGGAAAAGTGAACCGTTGAATTTAACAGACGGGCCGGTATATAGAAAAGGCGAAAGGTTTGGGATAGCGAAAGCCCCGTATCTTCCCGATACATTGAAATGGTTAACGATAGGGACGGTATATGA
>JAILOD010000328.1 GCA_024691015.1 Lachnospiraceae bacterium | reverse complement strand
TATAAAATAAGTATAAAAATCAATAAAACAGTGTAAACATCCATTCACCTTTACTATTGAGTTTTGCTCTGTAAAGAGAGCCTCCCACAGCATCAACGGCATAGGTGTCTCCGGTTGCACTTTCTTCTCCGTCAGTGTTTGTAATATATTCCTCCACAAGGAAATATGACCTGTTCCCCTGACGCGCCGCCCTTTCGCATTTGTATTGATATACTCCGTTCACACCGGGAGCATGCCCGAAAATATCAACTATCTTACCGGTAGCAACAAGCCCTGCCATGGTAAGGCTTACCGCGCTCTGGGAGTTTACCGTTCCTACAACATTAAGATCGTATGTAACCGAGCTTACTTTGCTCTTTAAACCCCTATCCGATATACATATGAATTTAATCACACTGTGACCGAGCTTCATGGTCAAAGGGTTCACATATTCCTCCGAATTTTCATCCGGGTCAGTCCCGTCTTCGGTGTAATATGCCTTCATTCCTTCAGGAACCTCGACACAAATATAATCGGGCTGATTTAATCTTCCGCTGTGAGGCGTTATGACAAGTTCATCCGGAGCTCCGTAGGTAACGGAATAATGTGCACGGTTTTCATCACTCATAAGCCCGTACTTATTTATAAATACCGCGGAGATCGTGGTCTCCCCTTCGCCTACGGAAACCGGTCCGCTGTATTCCTTAGAGGATGCATCCGCCTTTTTCCCGTTTAATTCATAATATATCCTGCCTTCGCCTATGCCCTTCATTTCAATGACAATATCCTCATCATACTCCCCTTCAGGAAGTGAAAATGCTGGAGGAACACAAAGATAATTTGTAAATCTTGATGCAATATTGGCATCCGGAAGAGAATTTATAAGTTTGTTTATTTCTTTTACCTTGCCCTGTGAAACATATATATCCAGTACTTCCTGTATCACACCGGGACTTGTCGGATCGGTCTCCAGAAAAGAGGTCAGAACGATAAGGGCCTTTGTCTCATCTCCCTGATCCACAAGACATTTACTGTAATTTACCGTAGCCTTTGATTTAACATCGGCCGGTATGTCCTCCTTCAGCAATATGGCGTATTTTTCGGCAGCTTCCCTGTAGTTTCCTTCTTCCATAAGAAGATTTGCTGTTTCATAAAGCTTTCCGGGATTGTTCATTGCCCTGTATCTTTTTATCCCGAAAAAGGTTATCAGAAAGGCAATAAAAACCAGAGCTGCCGCAATACCTATGGCCAGCCTGGTCTTTTTAACCATATTCACCTGTCTGTTTACCCCGGGGATCTGAAGGGTATCCTCATCAACCTTTCTGTGCCCGTCAGGTGTTATCTCCGAAATACTGTCGGAAATCTCATCCGTCGTGATGGCTATGCTTTCCTCCAGTGTGGCATCATAATCCGGAACCATCTGGATAGCGTTTCCACAGGAAGGACAGAACATTTTCCCCTCGGGTATTTCATTTCCGCATTTTGGACAAAGCATATATTATCCTTTATAGTCCTTCTTATGCTTTTGGGCAGCCTGTAAGGTATTTGCCATAAGCATTGCTATAGTCATCGGGCCGACTCCTCCGGGAACCGGCGTGATATATGAAGTATGCGGTGCAACATCATCAAAATTCACATCTCCGCAAAGTTTCCTGCCTCCGTTTGTTTCGGGATCGAGCCTGTGTATGCCGACATCTATTACCACGGCACCCTCACGCACATAATCCGCTGTAACCATTTCGGGCTTTCCTATCGCTACGACAAGAATATCCGCATTTGAAGTTATCTTCTTTATATCCTTTGTTTTGGAATGTGTAACGGTTACAGTTCCGTTTTCACGAAGAAGGAGCATTGCCATCGGTTTACCGACGATATTGCTTCTTCCCATTACAACACAGTTTTTTCCTGCGATCTCTATTCCGGATCTTTTTATAAGCTCAATGATTCCGGCAGGTGTACAGCTTACAAATCCATCCGCTCCGATGGAAAGTGCACCGACACTGGCACGTGAGAAGCCGTCCACATCCTTATCGGGAGAAATGGCTTCTATCACCTTCTCCTCATCTATATGGGCCGGAAGCGGAAGCTGGCATAATATCCCGTCCACCCTGTCATCCCTGTTTAACTTATCTATGAGCTCAAGAAGCTCACTCTCCGACGTGTTCTCAGGAAGTTCATAGGACAATGATTCAATACCGCAGTATTCGCAGGCCTTCTTTTTATTGTTTACATATACACCCGAAGCAGGGTCTGACCCTACCAGTATAACGGCAAGTGCCGCTTTTATACCGTCACGGGCAATGGTCTCCTTAACTTCATCTTTTATCTGTGCAGATATAGCTTTTCCGTCAATCAGCTTCATTATTTTCTCCTTAAAATAAACCCGTTATATTACCGTCGTCATCCACATCTATATCGTAGGCCGCAGGATGCTTCGGCAGCCCGGGCATTGTATTTATGCTTCCGGTCATCACAACCACAAAACCAGCTCCGGCACATACATAAACATCACTTACGTGCAGAATGAAGCCCTCAGGAGCCCCGAGAAGTGACGGATCATCCGAGAAGGAATACTGGGTTTTCGCAATACAGACAGGAAGCTCTCCGAAGCCCTGCTCTTCAAGCCCCTTCAATGTATTTTCAGCCTTCTTTTCGTATTCCACGCCACCCGCGCCATAAATCTCCTTCGCAAGAGTTGCTATCTTATCCTTCAGAGATATGTTCAAAGGATAAAGCGGCTTAAATTCATTTTTCGCATTTTCTGCCGCCTTTATGACCTTTTCTGCAAGATCCTTTCCGCCTTCACCGCCGTGCTCCCATACCGTAGCATAAGAGAATTCACAGCCTGCATCATGCACGTATTTCTCCACAAAAGCGCGTTCCTCTTCAGTATCGGATACAAAAGCATTAAGTGCGACTACGATGGGCACTCCGAATTTATGGAGATTGTCGATGTGACGTCCGAGATTTACTATTCCCTTCTTCAGCGCCTCCATATTCTCCTTTGAAAGCTCGTCCTTAGCAACACCTCCGTTGTATTTCAAAGCCCTGATGGTTGCGACGAGCACTACTGCTGAGGGTGTCAGGGATGCCTTACGGCATTTTATGTCAAAGAATTTTTCCGCACCCAGATCAGCCCCGAAGCCTGCCTCTGTTATTACATAATCAGCAATAGAAAGAGCCGCTTTTGTGGCTCTTACGGAATTACAGCCGTGGGCTATATTGGCAAACGGTCCGCCGTGCACTATGGCCGGAGTGTGCTCTAAAGTCTGTATAAGGTTAGGCCTTACCGCATCCTTAAGCAGAGCTGCCATTGCGCCGACTGCCTTAATATCACCGGCAGTTACGGGTTTTCCGTCCAGATCGTAGGCAACTATCATTTGGGAAAGCCGTTCTTTAAGATCCTTAAGGTCCTCAGCAAGACAGAAAATTGCCATTACTTCACTTGCAACCGTGATCGTAAAATGATCCTCTCTCACAAAGCCGTCCACCTTGGAGCCCATTCCTACAACCACATTTCTTAATACCCTGTCATTAAGGTCAAGGCAGCGCTTGAGGATTATCCGGCGTGTATCGATCCTAAGCTCATTTCCCTGCTGGATATGATTATCAAGCATAGCTGCACATAAATTGTTTGCACTGGTGATCGCATGAAAATCGCCGGTAAAATGGAGATTCAGCTCATCCATCGGTACCACCTGGGAATTTCCGCCGCCTGCAGCCCCGCCTTTTATCCCGAAGCAGGGTCCAAGTGACGGCTCTCTTAAAGCAATAACTGCTTTTTTATCCAGTTTCCCCATTGCCTGTCCGAGCCCAATGGTTACGGTGGTTTTCCCCTCCCCCGCGGGTGTGGGATTGATTGCCGTAACGAGGATCAGCTTCCCCTGTTTGTTATCCTTTATCCTTTTAAGATATTCTTCCGAAAGCTTGGCCTTGTATTTACCGTAATGCTCAAGATCGTCTTCTTTGATCCCGATCCTTCCGGCCACCTCTTCAATTCTCTGTAATTTCGCTTCTCTTGCGATCTCAATATCACTCTTCAACTCTATCTCCTTTCAGGCAGAGCTCATTGCGAACTCAAATACTGTTCAAATTCATCCATGGTCATCAGTATCTGTCTGGCCTTGGTCCCTTCCTCCTCACTGACTACTCCGGCTGCGGCCAGCTGGTCCATTATACGTGCAGCCCTGTTAAAGCCGATCCTGAACATTCGCTGCAGGATACCTATTGAAGCTTTTTGTTTTTCTATTATAAAGCGTCCGGCATCCGCAAAATACTGATCTCTGTCATCCTCAACCGTTTCCGGTTCATTCGTGCTCTGCTCTTTCTTTGATCCGCTGTTTTGTGCGGCCTCCTCGATAGCTTTTTCTATATCGCTGCCACCGGACTCAAGGGCAGGGTCACTGCCGTTTTCGTTTATGATAAAGTCTACAACTGCACCCACCTCTTCATCCGAAACAAACGGTCCCTGAAGCCTCTCCGGTTTTGTATAGCCCTGCGGTGCAAAGAGCATATCGCCCTTTCCCAAAAGCTTTTCCGCCCCGTTCATATCCAATATGGTTCTGGAGTCTACCCCCTGTGAAACCATGAATGCTATACGGCTGGGGACATTGGCTTTTATGAGACCTGTGATAACATCAACCGACGGTCTCTGCGTAGCGATAATAAGATGGATCCCGGCTGCTCTTGCAAGCTGCGTCAGACGGCAGATATTGGTTTCCACCTCCGATTTTGCAACCATCATAAGATCCGCAAGCTCATCCACGATGATAAGTATCTGTGGCATGATCTCCATCGGAGGGATCTCGTCACCCTCGGCATCATACCTGATCTCATTTCCGTTTCGTGCGTTCTCTTCCTTTGCGAGCCTGTTATAGCTCTTCATATCTCTTACCTTGTATTTTGCAAAGAGCTCATAACGCCTTGTCATTTCCACAACGCCCCAGTGCAGCGCACCTGCCGCCTTCTGAGGGTCAGTCACTACCGGCGTCATAAGGTGAGGAAGACCGTTATAAACCGAAAGCTCTACCACCTTCGGATCGATCATTATCAGCTTAACCTCATCGGGCTTTGCATGATAGAGAATACTCATGATTATGGTGTTTATACATACCGATTTACCCGACCCGGTTGCGCCCGCGATAAGAAGATGCGGCATCTTTGCTATATCGAAAACGATATTGGCTCCGGCTATGTCCTTACCAACCGCAAACGAAACCTTTGAGGTGGATTCCCTGAATTCGGGTGAATCAATAAGATCTCTTAGCATAACCGTTGAATTCTTTTTATTCGGAACCTCGATACCTACAGCCGCTTTTCCGGGAATCGGCGCCTCTATACGCACATCCGTTGCCGCCAGATTAAGCTTTATATCATCTGCAAGAGACAGGATACGTGCCACCTTAACGCCCTGCTCAAGCTGCATCTCATATCTTGTAACCGTGGGGCCCTGAGAGATGTTTGTGATGTTGACATTTACATTAAAGCTGGCAAGCGTGTCATGAAGCTTTCTTGCAGTCTCCTGAAGCTCCATCTGTGAATCCACACTCTGTACACTTCCCGCCTTTAAAAGCTCTATAGGAGGGAATATGTATTCTTTCTCGATCTTTTCTTCTTTTAAAGCGCCGGCCGGCTCTTCTGCCTCATCCCCGGCTCTTTCTATTATACGTTTTTCTCTTCCCTGCATATATGCGGGATCATATGTTTCTTCCGGTTGAGGCGCTCCGTCTTGTAAAGCTTCTGATTCAGATGATTCGGATCCGTACAGAGGTGCGTACGCGGGATGATCGTCCGCTTCAGGTTCTACGACGTGTAAAGACTCTGTTTCCTCCGGCTGTTGCAGCCCGTTCATCGGAAATGCTATTACCGTACCGGGAGCCGCCTGCTCCTTCTCGTCAAATTTAACCTCAAAATCATCGGGCGGAATGAACTTTTCGCTCTCGTTAACCACCTCAAAAGATGCTTTGTGAGTGTGGGTATTGTCCTGCTGCTCCGGTTTCTCAGAAGTAAATTCAATGTTTATCGGCGAGAATTCGGATTCATATTCATTCGGAACCGTACCGTTTATATTATTCTCATTATCATATCCGGCATTATCGATTTCCTCGTCTTCTTTCCTTGTGAAATCGAAGGGCATTTCGATATCCTTCTCATGCACCACGACCACCTCATCCCTTCCTGCATCCGAATGATCGTAGTCCACCTTATAGATATCCTTAAGTGATTCAAGCTGATTCTTTGTGGGTCTGTCGTAGGTGAATTCCTGGCTCGAAAGATGGATCACACTGTCCTCCAAAGCCTTTCTCTTTTCTTCCTCTACAAACTCACGTCGTTTTTCCAGAATATTCTCCTGAACCTCTTCCTCTTCGTATGAAGCGTTAAGGCCATCCGCTTCAGGCTGATCATAATTTCCCGGTACAAGTGTTTCACGTACCGGCCCTGTGGGTGGGATATCACGTTCCTGTTCTACTTCGATATAATCTGTGGAGTTGTCCACCTTCTCCATAAAGCCCTTGAAGGCATTGCTTATGCTTCCGCCAATACCGCCCCCTGCCTTTTCACCGTTATTGAATATACCGAGGTCTACTCCGGAAAGAGTCCTGTCTTCATCGGGATCGTATTCATCCTCTTCAGCCCTTTCTCTTTCAGCCCTTTCTCTTTCTCTTTTTTCACGTTTTATCTCGTTTAATTCACGTCTTCTTTCTCTTTCGGCTCCGGCTCTGTCATATACCTGCTTCGAGCCCTTTTTCACTCCGCCGATAAAGCTTTTCTGAGTAAGAAGAACAACGCAGATGATACCGATTATGATAATAAGTATCACGGTAGCTATCGGCCCAACGATCCCGGAAAACAATTTGTAAAGGCCACCGCCCAAAAGACCGCCTCCGACATGATTTTCCTTCGCAAAAGCAAAGAGCGAATCCATACCGCTCTTTGTATAGCTTTTATTGAATATAGCCTGTGAAAGCATACCCAGATCCAGAAACAGTACCGTACCTGTAATGAAACGGGTCAGGGCCTTTTGACTGAAATCATTGCTTATAAGATAGACCACCCCTATGAAAAGAAGAATAGGAAAGATATATTGTGTCAAACCGAAAAGCCCGAATAAAAATCCGTTAACAACCTTTCCGAAAGCGCCGGTCAGAGAAAAATTCCCCAGCATAAGTATAATAGAAAAAGCCAACAGAAGCAGTTCGCCTGCTTCTGTTTCAATTTCCTTAAGCTTTAAAGACTCCTCCTTGGAGGTTGCCTTTCTATTCTGTTTACCTGATTTACGACTTGAAGTCTGTCCTCTTTTTCCCGAGGACCTTTTTCTTCCTGTATTAGAATTTGACATGTGTTACCTGACTTAATTTCATTTTTTGCACAATTGCATTTTAAGCAAGCTGCTTATTTTGTAAGAAAATGTCCGACAATGCAGACAATACCGCAGATCGCACAATAGATTGAGAAATATACGAATTTTCTCCTCTTTACAAGTGCTACCATAAACTTGATGGCAATTATACCGGAGATGGCTGCTACCAGCATACCCACAAGATATGAAAGCTCAAATTTGGTGCCTATGGCATCCTTTATTTCAAGTACGGCTGCGCCGAGCACGGCCGGTATAGACATTATAAAGCTGAATTTCAACGCAAAACGGCTGTCGAGCCCACAGAGCATACCTATAGTCAGTGTGGTACCGCTTCTCGAAAGCCCCGGAAGTGTGGCAAATCCCTGTGCAACGCCGACTATGGCTGAATCTATATACCCCGCATCCTTGGGAAGCTTGTAGCCTTCAGGCAGAAAATGGGATATAAGAAGGAGTGCTGCCGTCATAAGGAAGCAGATGCCCGGGATTATGAGTGTTGCCGCAGCATCCTCTACAAGATCCTTTAAGATGATACCTATAATGCCTGTGGGAATGGTTGCGACGATGATCATGATCACAAAACGTCTGTAGGATGTTCTGAGAACTTTTTTGGCCGGTTCTCTCGAAATCCATCTCGGAATATTCATGAAGGTGTCACCCACTATACCGAAGAATTCCTTAATAAGGTTTCCTATGTCCTTATAGAAAACGATGATAATGGAAACCAGGGTTCCCACATGCAGAAGGATGTCAAACATAAACATGTTCTCCGTCCCCTCTCCGATATGAAAAAGGTTCTGAAACATGGCAAGATGACCTGATGAACTGACCGGAAGAAACTCCGTGAGTCCTTGTAACAATCCCAATAAAACAGCTTGTATAATGCTCATTTTATCACCTCACAAAAATTATTTGTTATTGATATATCCCACCAGCCCGTTTGAGCTGATAATTTTCTGCATAAATTCGGGAAAGGCCTGTCCCATAAAGCTTTCTCCGGTAGTAAGATCGGTGATCTTGCCTGTGTCGAAATCAACCTCCACCTCATCACCGGCTTTTATCGCCTTGCCGGCCTCCTCACATTCTATTATGGGAAGACCGATATTGATGGCATTCCTGTAAAAGATACGAGCAAACGTTTCAGCTATCACACAGCTTATACCGCTCTCTTTTATAACCATCGGAGCATGTTCTCTTGAAGAACCGCAGCCGAAATTCTTTCCGGCAACCATGATATCGTTCTTTTTTACCTTTTTAACGAATTCGGTATCGATATCCTCCATGGTATGGGTCGCAAGCTCCGCTTTGTCCATTATATTCAGATATCTTGCCGGGATTATAACGTCTGTATCAACATTATCTCCGTATTTAAATACACTGCCTTTTGCTTTCATTTTATTAGCCTCCTGAAATCGGGTTGTATGAGTACAAAATCATTAAGGTCTTACGATCTTTCCGGCAACGGCACTGGCCGCTGCAACCGCAGGGGAAGCGAGGTATATCTCGGAATCGACATGACCCATCCTGCCCACAAAGTTTCTGTTTGTGGTGGATATACATCTCTCACCCTTTGCAAGAATTCCCATATGACCTCCAAGACAGGGGCCGCAGGTGGGTGTGGAAACGATCGCTCCGGCTTCTATAAAGGTTTCAACCAGCCCCTCTTTTACAGCCTGAAGATATATCTCCTGTGTTCCGGGGATGATGATGCAGCGCAGATTCTTCGCAACCTTCTTACCCTTAAGAACCTTAGCCGCAACTCTTAAGTCTGATATTCTTCCGTTTGTACAGCTTCCGATCACGGCCTGCTGCACCTCTATATTCTCTTTTTCTATCTCGGTTATGGTTTTTGTGTTTTCAGGAAGATGCGGACAGGAAACCGTACTTTCGAGTGTTGAAAGATCTATGGTTATCTCCTCGTCGTATACTGCATCGGGATCGGCCTCAAACACCTTATATTCTCTTTTGGAATGAGCCTTTATATATTCCACGGCAAGCTCATCCACAGGGAAGATACCATTCTTTCCGCCGGCCTCTATAGCCATGTTCGCGATCGTAAAACGGTCATCCATGGAAAGGTTTTTGATCCCCTCACCCACAAACTCCATTGAGCGGTACAGGGCTCCGTCAACACCTATCTTTCCGATAATATGCAGGATAACGTCTTTTCCCGACACATATTCGGAAGGCTTTCCGACTATATTGAATTTTATGGCCGACGGAACCTTAAACCATGCTTTTCCGGTACACATTCCGGCAGCCATATCGGTTGAGCCGACTCCCGTGGAAAATGCTCCCAAAGCGCCGTATGTACAGGTGTGTGAATCAGCTCCTATTATACAGTCTCCGGCAACGGCAAGTCCCTTTTCGGGGATCAGTGCGTGCTCTATACCCATCTGCCCGACATCAAAGTAATTTACGATACCCTGTGCTGCTGCAAATTCACGGCACTGCTTAACGTTCTCTGCTGATTTTACATCCTTACTGGGTGTAAAATGATCCATTACCAGTGCTATTTTTTCTTTGTTGAATACTTTTGTTTCCTTAAAGCCTTGAAAAACATTTATTGCTACGGGCGAAGTAATATCATTGCCCAGCACCAGATCCAGATCGGCCTCAATAAGCTGGCCCGCCTTTACTTCATTAAGGCCCGCATGTGAAGCAAGGATCTTCTGCGTCATTGTCATTCCCATTTTAGATTCCTCCGAAACTCTTTTTTATGACACACAAAACTTTTGCCACAATGGCATATTTAGTAAATTTTAGCATACCTGACCACAAAATACAAGAAAATGTGCGCCACATATCCCGTCTGTGACGCACCTTGAATATAGTTATTAAATGTCTTTTCAATACAGAGGCTGTTTTATCCTGGGTACCTCGTCCATGTGAAGATATTTGGACAGACATTTGATGATAAAATCATGGTCCAATGCGTGATTAAGCCCGGATACCAGCACAACACCTATCACTCCCGAATCCTCCAGACGGATGGGAAAGCCTCCACCACAGCAGGCATATTCTGTTTCATCCAGAAACTTATCAAGCATAGTCTGATTATTCTTCTTAAGCTGCATAAAAAGACGGAGTGAACTCATCTCCATTCTTTTTACGGTATTGAATTTTCTTTCCATCCAGAAGATATTATCGAGATTTGTCTTGTCCATCAGATGCTGGAACACAACCACACCGTTGTTAAGTCGTATGGATATCGCAACATTAAGCCCCTTTCTTTTGGCCTCATCAACCATAAGCCTTCCAAGCTCCCACGCATCATCATTTGTAAAATGCGTAAACTGAAGGATGTCCTCCTGCATTATGAGTGCATTTAAAAATTCTTCTACCGTTTTTTCCTTATCCATTTTGCTGCCTCCTTTATAATCATTACAATCCGGCGGTCAAAAAATTATTCTCCTTTGATCCTGTCAACTTCAAAGCCGCTTCCACTCCCCTTTATGAGAGTAGCCGCCCCCTTACAGACGGGACAGTCAAAGCCCTTTTCATGATCAAATTCGATACCGCAGGATGTACATTTAAAACGGGCTTTTAAGTGGTTAAAGTGAAGCGCTGCTCCTTCACAGCTGTGCCCATCACTTAACAGCTCAAAATACTCTTCAACACATTCATCCACAATACCTGAAAGCTCTCCGACATTTAAATAGACCTCAGATATTTTTTTAAGCCCCGCCTCTTCGCTCTCTTTATCCAGAAGCTTAACAAGACCGGTCACAACGGGAAGCTCATGCATCTTTGTATTTTTCAGACTGCTCCTTTATCAGAGCCT
Source organism: Lachnospiraceae bacterium (assembly GCA_024691015.1). Classification (GTDB taxonomy): domain Bacteria; phylum Bacillota; class Clostridia; order Lachnospirales; family Lachnospiraceae; genus NK4A144. Next base: position 7,438 of record JAILOD010000328.1, on the reverse strand, counting down.
GATCCTCAAAATAATCTATCTTCATGGCAGCCTTTACCTCACTTAAGGTCTTTGCTGCTGTTTCTCTCGCCTTCTCTGTTCCCTTTTTCAGAACCTCGTATACATAAGGGATATCCTTTTCAAATTCCCTTCTTTTATTTCTTATGGGATTTATGGTCTCAAGCATAACGTTCAGAAGGAACTTCTTGACCTTAACGTCTCCGAGACCGCCCCGCTTATAGTGCTCCTTCATTTCATCCAGATTTTTGTAATCGGGACAGTATTCAGGGAAGAATTCATCCCTGCAGAAGGCATCCAGATAGGTAAATACGGTATTTCCTTCTATTTTACCCGGATCCGAAACCTTAAGATGGTCGGGATCGGTAAACATGCTCATAACCTTTTTCTTTATATCCTCCTCTGTTTCGGAGAGGTAAATACAGTTACCCAGAGATTTACTCATCTTTGCCTTACCGTCCGTACCGGGAAGCCTTAAACAGGCCGTAGACGAAGGCAGAAGGATTTCCGGCTCAACAAGGGTATCTCCGTATACCGAATTAAACTTTCTGACGATCTCCCTTGTCTGCTCCAACATCGGCTCCTGATCCTCTCCGACAGGAACGGTCGTCGCCTTAAATGCTGTAATATCCGAAGCCTGGCTAATGGGATAACAGAAAAAGCCGACCGGTATGCTGGCCTCAAAATTCCTCATCTGTATCTCACTTTTTACGGTGGGATTTCTCTGAAGACGGCTTACGGTTACAAGGTTCATATAATAAAATGTAAGCTCGGTAAGCTCGGGTAACTGAGACTGGATCAGGATGTTCGATTTCTCCGGATCTATTCCGACCGCAAGATAATCCATTGCAACCTCTACAATATTCTGTCTTACCTTTTCAGGGTTTTCCGCATTGTCCGTAAGGGCCTGGGCATCGGCGATCATTATGAATATCTTTTCATATTCTCCGGAATTCTGAAGCTCTACCCTGTTTCTTAAGGAACCGACATAATGTCCGACATGAAGTCTCCCGGTAGGCCTGTCTCCGGTAAGTATGATCTTAGTAGGTGTCATATTTTAACAATCTCCTTTTAATGAAATTTAAAGTCTTATCCTCTCCGTATACCTCAAGCATTCTTAAAAGACCGTAAAGCAGTGCTTTTGTCTCCTTGTGCATGGGAATACGGTTTGCCGAATACGCGTAATATTTCAGCGGCATATCATCCGTATAAGAGCCTTTATTATAGATCCTCGATGCGGCGATCCTGTCAAGAAACATCTCTACCACATATTTAAGTGGCATCTTTATCGGAACCATGACATCTCCGTCATTTCTTGAATTGTAGTCGATCCAGTATTCGTAATGATGCTTGTTCCGTCCCTGATGATGAAGCCAGGCTTTTGAATACCCGATAACATCCCTTTCACCGTTATTGGAGCTTCTGTTTCCGCCCTGATAATATTTGACCCCGGTAATGAATTCTTCCGGACAGTATTTTGAAAGATCATGCATAAGACCCTGATAGTAAAGCCCCACTCTGAAGCAGTATTTCATAACAAGAAGCTTATGTTGTGTAATGGTTTTGAAATGACCCGTACAGTTATATATGTATTTGGGTATTTTAATTATCTCTTCTATCGTATTCACGTCAGTATATATTCCTCATTCTGGCAATAATATAGATCACCGTTAAATGTGCCGGATAAAATGCATAGAAAAAATATTTCATCGACGGCCCTTTTTTTCCATTATAAAAGGCAATGGGTATAAGTGAAAAAATACCGTATCCCTGTGCCCTTGATAAAAGCTGAGTATTGCAAAACACTCCCATCATCCCCTTCATTACGGGTGTGTGCCTGAAATATTCAAAAAAGAATATCAAAAGTATTCCCATAAACCTGTAATCGCAATGTATTTCCTGGGCAATACAGGCAAAAGAGGCAACTACAAGAACTTTTAAATAGAGTTCGCTTACCATATCAAGTATAAAGAGCATCGAAAGCCCCAGAAGCAATGTAAAGAAAACGTTCTGATGCCCCCAATAGAACAAGCGGCCCTCAAGAGCCAGGTCAAAGGGAAGCTCCGATATAATGGCAAATATACCAAGCCTTGTAAGATATTTCCTGATATCGGATGTATGATGATAACCCTCAACCAGCATAAAGCAATATATCGGAAAAGCCAGACGCCCTATATACCTTAAAAACATATGCTGCGGATACAATACGCTTCCCGTATGATCGATCAGCATTGAAATACAGGCCAGCATCTTCAGGGAAAAGATACTCATTTCGAAGCCACCAGCATTACTATAGACCTTTCGGGAACAGTGATATCGGTCTCCTTCAGGCTTTCAGGCTTAATGTTAAAGCCTCCTGAGGTTGTCATCAGAACCTTCCAGCGGCGGCCCTTTGGAGGCTTGGGAAGAGAAAACTTATGTTTCTGCCAGTGCATATTATAGGCTATATAATAGTCTTTATCGGCCTCCGATGCCTTTTCCGCATATGCCCCATTGTACATGATACCAATATGCCTGTTATAGTTTTCAAGCCTCGGAGCCCAGGCCATCTCCCCATGCAGCGACACATCGGGGTGTCCAAGAGATTTAAAATCCGAAAGCCTTACCTTGTCTTTTCTGCAGAAAACCGAATTATCGGTTCTGAGTTTAATAAGAGTTCTGACAAAATCCGTAAGCTCTGCATGTTTATTTAAGTCGTTCCAGTTAAGCCAGGTTATCGAATTATCCTGACAGTAAGCATTGTTATTGCCCTTCTGGGAATTTCTGAACTCATCTCCGGCCACAAATTCAGGTGTGCCCTGCGCCAGCATCAGATAGACAAATGCGTTTTTAAGCTGCTTTTGTCTTAAGGCCTCCACTGCCTTTCTTCTGGTATTTCCTTCTATTCCGCAGTTCCAGGAATAGTTGTACTCGGAGCCGTCTATATTGTGCTCTCCGTTATCCTCGTTGTGCTTTGCATCAAAGGTTACCATGTCGTTCATGGTAAAGCCGTAATAACTGGAGATAAAATTAATGCTCCCGGGCTTTCCTCCCCCTTCAAACTGATGTCGCACAAAGGCATCAAGCATGTCGGCATCGCTTTTCAGGAACTTTCTGTTGTCCCTTAAAAACGCTTCATTCAAAACCGCAGTGTTTTCGCCCGGCATCTCCGCCGGAACAGAATTTAATTCATCAAAAATAATATGTGTATCCTTAAGATAAGGATCTTCGATCAATGTCTTTTTCGGAACAGATTCACCAAGAATACGAAGCCCGTCCACATGATAGTCGCTTACCCACCTTCTTGCACTGTGAACTATAAAATCACGACCCACTCCCTTGGGGAAATAAAGCTGGATAAGCACCTGTATCCCTTCCTTATGGAAGGCCCTTACCATATCCTTAAAGCTCTTGTCACCATCCCCGTATGCGGAATAGGAATTCTTCGGTGCCATCTGTGCCCCCTCCGTGAAGCCCCAGTAATTAAGCTTTATCTTCTGCCTCTCCTTTGGCGGTTCATCCGCGACCACGGGATTGTTTACCTCTTCTATATTAGCGGGCTTTAACCTGAATACTTCGTTGAAATCATAAGGCGGCATAAGCTCTATGGCATTTACACCCAGATTTTTGATGTATGGAAGCTTTTCAACCAGCCCTTCAAAGGTCCCGCGATGCTTTACGCCGGAAGAACGGTGTGCCGTAAAGCCTCTTACGTGAATAAGATACATGATCATCTTTGAAAAATCACGTTTTATTACTTCATCGCCCTCCCAGTTGTACGGTGCCGGAAAATATGCTCCGGTCGGATCGTAATGCCCCCATTTCATTGTTCCTTTCAGACGGTAGGCATACGGATCGATAAAATGCTCCTTTCCCGCCCTGAAGCTGTACGTATAGGAAGAAGTATCTATGTCTTCAATGCACATAAAATGAACCTGCCCGACTTTCGAACCCTTCGGGAAAGATATTTCCTTTTTGCCGCCGTGAATATCATTTAAGACCAGTTTAAGCTCACCTTCAAAGGGATTAACGACAGCTATGTTTATTCCGTTATTGCAACTACTTACCCCTATGGGATAGGGGGAACCGGGTTTTACCTGCAATTTTTCTTCCTTTCGGCCGGGAAGCCACGTTCTTTTTCCAACAGGCTTTAGTGCACCGTATGTTTAGAACATATACTATCCCAAACGTAGTTTTTAACCGACATATTATATCATATTTTTAACCTGTAAAAAAGTCATGGTTTAAGTTCATCCGTCTTTTCGTATATTTCATCGACAAAACGGGACTTTTTCAAGGGCTTCCCACCGTAGTTTTCACTGTAGGAAACAAAAAGCTTATCGCGTGCTCTGGTCATTCCTACATAGAACAATCTCCTTTCTTCTTCAATATCCGAGGCGAAGGTTGCGTTAAATGACGGGATTATTCCTTCACACACCTCAGGCAGATAGACCGTATCGTATTCCAAGCCCTTTGCCGCGTGATAGGTCATCACCGTCACGGCCTTATCCGTTTTCAATCCCTCACTGTTTGCTTTGGAATTGGCAATCCTTAATTCCTTCTCATATTCTTCTACGGCAACAAGAAACTCTCTTTTACTTTTATAGCCCTTAGCCCTCTCCTTTATTTCAAGTGCGATCTTAAGAAGCTCTCCCTTTCCCTTTCCGGCCTTCTTCTCCCTGTCCTTAATGTAATTCTCATATCCCATTCCGCTCAAAATAAAATGCACGGCTGCATAAGGATTCATTTCCCCTCCCATTTTAAGATCTCTTTTCAGTTTTCTCACAGCATTTAAGGTCCTTATATCACCTCTGTGATATCTCTCCACCTCCTCAAAGGAAAATTCACTGCCGCTTACCCCCTCACGGCTTATGTATCTGTACGGATGATTCATAACCCTGAAAAATACCGATCTCAACTTCTCTCCGTCAAAAAGTCTCAGATAATCCAGAATATCTCTTGCAATAGAATTATCGTAAATATCATTCAGTCTTTCCCTGCATTTAAAGGGTACTCCCAGAGAAGAGAGCACATCGGCAAAAAATGAACACAGACTGTTATTTCTGAACAGGACCGCAGTTTGTGCGAGCTCATCCGGTGTCATAAGCTTTATTTCCTCAGACAAAACACGAAACTCTTCCTCCCTGCTTTCAAAGGATCGTATCGAAAGCTCACCCGTATCGTCCTTTACTGCCGTGATGTTTTTCCCGATCCGTTTGGTATTTATACCTATTAACCTTCCCGCACCTTCAACGATCGCCTTCGCCGAACGGAAGTTTTCGGAAAGAAATATCTCACACTCCCCGGGGAAATGCTCTTTAAAATCAAGCATTATCTCCGGCCTCGCTCCTCGAAAGCCGTATATGGACTGGTCGTCATCCCCTACCGCAAAAACATTTCCATCAGGGCCGGACAGCATTTTTATCAGCTCAAACTGAAGAGGATCTATATCCTGGAATTCATCGATCATGATGAATTCAAACTTATCTCTCCATTTTTCCAGTATGTCTCTTCTGCTGTCAAAAAGCCTTTTGCAGAAAAGAGGCATATCGTCAAAATCGATAAGCTTAAGAGAGGCACACTTTCGGGTGTATGACTCATAAAGCTTCCCGAAAGAAGCCTGATCCAAATGTGACGATAAAAAGGATGACTTATCAATAAGACGTTTATATACGCTGATATCTCTTAGAATTTCAGCTGTATCAAGGTTTTGTGCATCATCCGGGAGCATAGTCTCCCTGAGGCTGTCTTTAAGTAAAGTGAGCTTTGTTTCAGAATTGATGATGTTTTCAGAATTGAACCTGTAGGTGTGTTTTAAGATATTAAAAAATAAAGAATGGAATGTTGAAAATGTAACTGATGCGGCGTTTTCTCCCAGGAGAATTCCTGCACGGGATTTCATTTCAAGTGCCGCAAGACGGGTAAAGGTGATCGAAAGGATTTTTTCCGGAGGAACCTTCATCTTATGGATAAGAAAGGCAAGGCGGCTTACACTTACCGTTGTTTTGCCGGAGCCCGGGCCCGCTATGACAAGTGCAGGCCCCCTGAAATGACGTACGGCTTCCGACTGACTATCGCTTAAACGCCCGATAGTTTTTCTATTCCTTTTCTGATACGGTTTAATGACTCTTCCTTCCCTAAGATCTCCATAATCTCCGTAGCTCCGCCGGGAGTTGACTGTTTACCCGAAACAGCCGTCCTTATCGGCCAGAGCACATATCCGTTCTTATAACCCTTTTTATCAATATAATCCTTGATAAGAGCATAAAGGCCATCGTTTGAATAATCATCGGTTTGTTCAAAGAGAGGAAGGATATCCTTTAATACCTCAAGAGAGGTTTCGGGATTGGTCTTCATCTTTTTATGGGAATACATTTCGATATCATATTCCGGAAGATCCTCAAAGAAATCGATATGCTCCTTAATATCAGGGAATATCTCTATCCTGCTTTTAACCAGCGTTGCGATCTTTTTAAGATCATAATCCTTCGTGATGACCTTTTTGATCTCGGGTTCTGCCATCTCATAGAATCGGTCGAAATCCATGTTCTTTATGTACTCGCCGTTCATCCACTTGAGCTTTCCGTAGTCAAAGACCGCAGGTGATTTGCTCATATGATGATAATCAAACTTCTCTATGAGTTCGCTTAAGCTCATGATCTCCTGATTATCCTCGGGTGACCACCCTAAAAGCGCAACAAAATTCACGATCGCCTCAGGGAGAAAGCCCTGCTCAAGAAGATCCTCGAAGGAGGAATGTCCGCTTCTCTTTGAAAGCTTTTTATGCTCCTCATCGGTAATAAGAGGACAGTGAATATATTCCGGAACCTCCCAGCCGAAGGCTGCATAAAGCCTGTTGTATTTGGGTGATGAGGAAAGATACTCATTTCCTCTTACGACGTGGGTTATACCCATTAAATGGTCATCTACCACGTTCGCAAAATTGTAGGTAGGGAAGCCGTCTGATTTAATGAGCACCATATCGTCAAGCTCCGCATTATCTACAGTGATATCTCCGTAAATATCGTCGTGAAATGTCGTCTGTCCCTCTGTAGGATTGTTCTGCCTGATAACATAGGGAATGCCGGCATCCAGGTTTTTCTGTATCTCTTCTTTTGAAAGATGAAGACAATGCTTGTCATATACAGAAATGGTCTTGTCCGATTCATCCACTTTTGTCTTTAAGGATGCAAGCCGCTCAGGAGTACAGAAGCAGTAATATGCTTCCCCTTTATCGATGAGCTCTTTTGCATATTTCATGTAAAGTCCGCTTTTAACACGTTCTGACTGAACGTAAGGACCCACAGGACCGCCCTTCTCGGGAGATTCATCGTAATCGAGACCGGCTGTCGCAAGCGTCCTCTTTATAATATCTACAGCCCCTTCAACCTCTCTTTCCTGGTCGGTGTCTTCTATCCTTAAGATGAAATCACCCTTTTCATGTCTGGTTATCAAATAGGCA
>JAILOD010000319.1 GCA_024691015.1 Lachnospiraceae bacterium | reverse complement strand
GGCAGATATTTTTGTTCCGAAGGAGTTTTCAAAAAACGCCGAGAGCGGGATGAAGGTTGTGGTGCAGATAACCGATTACGGTGACGGGAAGAAAAAACCGGAGGGCGTTATAAGCGAAGTCATCGGCCGCGAGGGAGATCCGGGAATTGATGTAACGAGTGCAGTAAAGGCATTTGGAATAGAAGAGGACTTTGACGAAAAGGTCTTAAATCAGGCGGAACGTGTTGCAAAACCCGTTTCGGATGCAGACAGGGAAGGACGCACTGATTTCAGGGATCTTATGATGGTTACCATCGACAACGACGATTCGAAGGATCTTGACGATGCTGTAAGTCTCTACAGAGAAGAAAACGGCACCTATGTTCTGGGTGTTCACATAGCGGATGTTTCAAATTACGTTCAGGAAAAGTCGGCACTCGACAGAACCGCGCGGGAAAGAGGAACAAGTGTATATCTTCCGGACCGTGTGATCCCTATGCTTCCGGTAACCTTATCAAACGGCATATGCTCCCTTAATCAGAATGAGGACAGGCTTACCTTGAGCTGTGTTATGCGTATTGACAAGCAGGGGAAATTATTGGACAGCTATGTTACGGAGAGCATTATAAACTCCAATCGCAGGATGAGCTATTCTGAGGTGGATGCCCTGCTTAGCGGAGAGGCGGATGAAACACTGAAAAAAGAATGTGAAGAGCTGACACCGATGTTTACCCAAATGAAGGAACTCTCGGATATTATAAGAAACAGGAGAAGGGAATCGGGAGCCATTGATTTCGATTTTCCCGAGGCAAAGATCGAGCTTAACGATAAGGGCGAGGTTGAAAGAATCACAAACTATGTCCATGGACCTTCATCAAGGATGATAGAGGACTTTATGCTTTCGGCAAACGAGGCTGTGGCCGAAACCTATTTCTATCAGGGGGTGCCCTTTATATACAGAAGCCATGAAAAACCGGATTACGACGATCTGAAAAAGCTGCAGAGCATAGCGGCCAATCTTGGTTTTACTATGAAGGTCAGTAAAGAGGGAATACATCCCTTTGTATTGCAGGAGCTTTTAAGTAAGGTAGAGGGACGCCCTGAAAAGGGAATCATTCAGACTCTTGCACTCAGGACGATGAAACGCGCAAAATATACGACCACGGCAATAGGACATTTCGGGCTTTCGATGAAATATTACTGCCACTTTACATCACCAATAAGGCGTTATCCGGATCTTTCTATCCACAGGATAATAAAGGATGTATTAAGAGGCCGCATGAACGAAAAACGAACAGAGCATTATGAGGGCTTTTTAAATGAGGTGGCCAATCACTCGTCCGACAGGGAGAGAAACGCTGAAGAGTTAGAGCGTCTGGTGGATGACATGAAAATGGCCGAATATATGGAAAAGCACATCGGCGAAGTATACGAAGGCATCATATCGGGTGTAACCTCCTGGGGAATATATGTTACAATAATGGATGCGGTAGAAGGAATGGTCCGTCTTTCGGATATAGAGGACGATTTTTATATATACAACGAAATAATGCTTGAGGCCGTTGGGAAGAATACCGGGAAGGCCTACAGGCTCGGAATGAGTGTTAAGGTCAGGGTGCTTTCATCCGATTCGCATTCAAGAGAAATAGATTTTATGTTTGAGGAATAAATATGCCGTCAAAGAAGAATGAAGGAAAAAAATTAATATCCAACAATAAAAAAGCATGGCACGATTACTTTATCGAAGAGGAGCTGGAGGTGGGCATTTCCCTGGCCGGTACCGAGGTTAAATCCATCCGTATGGGCAAGTGCAGCATAAAGGAAGCCTATGTGCAGGTTACCGCAAACGGAGAGCTCATAATAGAAGGGATGAATATCACTCCTTACGAGAAGGGCAATATCTTTAATAAGGATCCCCTTCGCACAAAGAAGCTTCTTGCACATAAAAAAGAGATAAACAAGCTCCTCGGCCAGTCAAAGGAAAAGGGCTATACCATCGTTCCGCTTGAGGTTTATTTCAAGCAGGGGAAGGTGAAGCTCCTTATAGGGCTCGGCCGCGGTAAAAAACTGTACGATAAAAGGGACAGCATTGCAAAAAGAGATATGAAGAGAGAAGCAGAGAGAGAATTTCGGGTAAGCATGAAATGAAGCAGATAAATAAAGCTTTTATTAAACAACTTTTAATAGTATTTATCTTTATGTCTGTCTTTTACATTGCTGTTTTTATGCCGTATTTTGTAAATTCGCTTTCATTCTTAGACAGGGGAGACGGCCTGAACCAGTATTTCTTTTCGGTTGTAAAGACACAGGAATATTATAAAGAGATAATCAGTAATTTTCTAAGCGGTAATGGGTTATCTCTTAAGATGTGGGATAAAAGTCTGGGGCTCGGAGAAGACCCTCTTATGGCTCTTAATTATTACGGGATATTTAATCCGCTTATGCTCTTAAGCCTCTTTTTCAAAAAAGAAAAGCTCGGTCTTTTCTTCTCTTTGCTTTATTTTATAAAGTATATTCTTGCAGCACTTTCGCTGTTTTTCTACGGTTATTATCATAAATGGAAGCTGAGTGCCATAATTGCCGCGGATGTCATATATTGCTTTTGCGGCTACTGCCTTC
>JAILOD010000314.1 GCA_024691015.1 Lachnospiraceae bacterium | reverse complement strand
GGTTGTGGGAGTAATGGTTACCAGTGTTTCAACCGATCCCATCTACGACAGTCTGGAGGTTCTGAAAAGAAAGACCTGGATATTTGAGGTAACCATGTCTATCTTTGTTCTTGTTATATCTTATGCAATATCCATGCTGCTTACAAAACCGTTTGACAGGGTTTCGAGGGCCATAGGTTCCGTGCGTGACGGCTTCGACAACGAGCCGATATCCATTCCCGATTATCTGGAAACAGAGGCCATCATGAATGCTTTTAACAGCATGATGGAGAGAATGAAAAAACTGGATGATTCCAGAGAGGAATTTGTTTCAAATGTATCGCATGAATTAAAGACACCGCTTGCTTCGATGAAGGTTCTGTCGGATTCGATACGTTCTTCCGAGGATGTACCTGTTGAGACATATAAGGAATTTATGGATGATATAGCGGAAGAAGTGGATCGCGAAAACCAGATAATCACCGATCTGTTGTCGCTGGTAAAAATGGATAAAACAGAGGCAGCCATAAATGTTGAGAGTACGGATATAAATGAGCTTATAGAGCAAATACTCAAAAGAGTACATCCCATAGCAGATAAGTCAAATATAGAACTGATATTTGAAAGCCAGAGAAGTGTTACGGCAGAGGTGGACAGGACAAAGTTTTCTCTTGCAATTATGAATCTGGTGGAAAATGCCATCAAATACAACAGAGAAGGCGGACACGTAAAGGTTGGACTGGATGCGGATCACCAGTTGTTTACCATTACGGTTTCGGATACCGGAATCGGTATTCCCGAGGAATCCATTGACCATATATTTGAACGATTCTACAGAGTTGATAAATCACATTCAAGAGAGATAGGCGGAACCGGGCTGGGACTCGCTATTACACGAAGTGCGATCCTGATGCACCGCGGAGCGGTAAAAGCAAACAGTGTTGAAGGGGAAGGTACGACCTTTACGGTAAGGGTGCCTATCAAATACGTATTATGAAGACAATGAGAAATCTGCTCATCCTGAATTTAATATTTGTTTTAATGCTTTCACTTACGGCTTGTTCCTCAAAAAAAGTGTCTGATGAAAAAGAGGAAAAGAAGGAATATAAGGTATATTACTTAAATCTGGAGGAAAATGCCATTGTGGGTGAGGTTATTGCCGATAAAGAGCCTGATGTGAAGACTCTCGTCAACGCCCTGTTCAAACAGCCTAAGAGCAATACCCTGAAGCAGACCCTGGGTGTTGATGTTGGGCTTATCGATTATGATATTAATGGTAAGCAGCTGGTTATGAATTTTAACGGAGCCTATGATAAGCTTTCAAAACAGGCTGAGGTGTTGTTTCGTGCCTGTGTTGTTAAGACGTTGTGTCAGAGCTCACAGGTGGATTATGTGAGCTTTGAAATTGCAGGAGAGCCGCTTTTGGATTCAAAGGGGGAGCTTGTCGGGGTTATGGATTCGGAGTCATTTATCAGTAATGCCGGAGATGAATTCAATATGTATGAGAAAACCCCGGTAACTCTCTATTTTTCAAATGAGACGGGTGACGGCCTTATTCCCGTTACAGATGATGCCATTTACAGTTCAAATACTCCACTTGAAAAGGTTGTAATACAGAAGCTTATAGAAGGCCCTGCGGAAAACTCGGGAGTTTATGCCACGTTGCCTTCCGATACAAAGCTTAACAATATATCGATAAAAGACGGGATAGCATATATAAGTCTGGATTCGGAGGCGGTTAATTCACCCAATAATATTTCGGAAGAGATCGCACTTTATTCAATAGTAAATACTATAACCGGAATCAAGGGAATAAACAGAGTACAGATATCCATAAATGATGATGCGGACAGATTTTTCAGAGAAAGTTTTCCTCTGTCCGAAATATATGAAAAGAATATGGACCTCGTAATAAACAATAACAAATAAACAAAAGAGGTGATGTGATATAAAACGACCTTTGGTATTTGTTGCCGTTATGTATCTTATTTTTACCTATCTGTTTCTTTCATTGCATCCAAAACCGCCTTATGCGGATAACAGTGATGATGAACAGATGATCCTTATTTCAGGGAAGGTCGAAAACGCAGCGTTCAAATCCGACCGTCTCATTCTTACAATTTCTGATGCCCGAAAGATCGTAAAGTCCGGGGCAGAATCCTACAAGTATTATAAAAAGAATAATGAAGGACACAATATTCTTGTCTATTCAGATGAAACAAAGCGCCCGAAGATCGGTGCTCGGATCGTCATAAGAGGAAAGAAAAAACTCTTTGAGGAAGCAACGAATCCGGGACAGATGGATATGGCCCGATATTATCGTAACCGCGGAACAGATTATATGCTGAATAACGCGGTAATAGAAAATGAAAGCAGAGAGTATGATGTAATAAGAGAACTGCTTCAGTGTTTAAAGGAAAAAGTTCTGTCCGTATTCAACCGATCACTTAATGCCGATGATGCAGGTATTCTTCAGGCGATGACACTGGGAGACAAGAACGGGCTCAGTGATGATATAAAGGGACTGTATCAAAGGAGCGGTATAAGTCATTCACTGGTGGTTTCGGGACTCCATATTTCCCTGATAGGAATGGGATTATACCGGCTTTTGATATATCTGGGAATAAATGAAGCTCTGTCGGGAGGAGCGGGTATCACGGTAATGCTTTTGTATACCGTGATGACAGGCAGCTCTCTGTCGGCACTCAGAGCATTTGTAATGTTTTCATTGGGGATCCTATCCCGTCTTATCGGACGCACGTACGATATTTTAAGTGCGATAGCGTTTTCATCGATCATCTTATTGATCGCAAATCCATACTATATTTATGATCCGGCTTTTCTTTTGTCTTTCGGTGCCGTTACGGGAGTGGCTGTTACAGAGCCGGCGCTGGCACTGAGTCTGAATAGTGATAACAATCTGATATCGGCTTTCAGAGTGAGTCTGGCTATTAATCTGACCACCTTGCCGGTAATGGCGTATTTCTTTTTTCAGATTCCTGTCTATTCACTTGTTTTAAATCTTGCAGTAATACCCCTTGTTGGAGTATTGCTGGTTCTGGCCCTCATCGCCGGATTTCTTGGGTGTGTAATTTATCCCGTGGCGGTTTTGTTATCGGTTCCGATCCATATAATTTTATTTCTTATAGAAAGGGGTTGTTTAGTATGCCAGTCTTTGCCGTTTGGATCCATAGTGGTCGGGAGACCTGCGTGGATAAGGATTATTTTATATTATCTGATACTGAGCCTGTTTCTGGTATTGGTTCAAAAGATAAGGGACGGATGGAAGAATGTGGCTGTAACTGCAGGCGTTGTCGTGCTCCTCCCGGCGGTTATCTGTTTTCGGATTCCGCTTAAGGCCGAGATAACAATGATCGATGTGGGACAGGGCTTGTGTGTATATATAAAGAATACAAACGGGCACAGCTGTCTTTTTGACTGTGGCAGTACCGACAAAAAAGAAATAGCCAGATATACGGTCATTCCCTTTTTGAGATCACAGGGCACATCAAGTCTGGATTACGTGTTTATCTCACATACCGATTCAGACCATTACAGTGGAATAAAAGAGATGTATGAGATGGACGAGTCGGAGAGCATAAGGATTAAAAACCTGATCATGCCGGATATTGGTTCTAAAGATGCAGAATACCTGGAGCTGATAGAGATAGCCGGGAAAAGTGGAAGTAAGATCACATATATCTCACAGGGACAACATATAAAAGACGGAGATTTAACCTTTAAGTGCCTTAATCCCGGCAAAAACGAAATATTTGAAGATAAAAACACGGGATCGACGGTTTTGGAGTTTGAATACAAAGGTTATCGGGGACTCCTGACCGGGGATGTGCAGTATGAAGGCGAGTTGAGGGCTGCAGGAGGCCTCAGCGGAAGATATGATTATCTGCAGGTTGCTCATCACGGGTCTAAAAACTCATCCGATCCGGCTTTCCTGAAGAAGGCCCAACCTGTAGTTGCAATGATATCCTGTGGTCGTAATAATTCTTATTCACATCCACACAGGGAGGCGTTGGACCGGTTGAAGACCTGTTCACAACGTATATATATCACCAGTCGCGTAGGGGCAATAAGAGTTTTTACGGATGGCAGAAAAACAATATTGAAAAAATATATAAATGATTTAGTTAACGTATAAATTAGGAGGATATTAATGGTAAATATTAAAAGAAAAAGAAAGATTATAACAATGTCACTTGTTTTCCTGATGATATTGTTCAATGTGTTTGTTCCCGGACCGGAGCCCGGATTAAATGAGAAGTCGGAGATCAGGATAAAACAAAAGTATACCACCGTCTATGCGGGGGAGATCGTATCCGAAAATAATAAGACTAATGAAGAAGAACAGACTGATGAAGAAAAAGAAGAGATTGTCGAAGACGATCAGGCTGCAGTATCAAAAGATGATCCCGGTAAGAACGTGCCTTCTGCAGATGGTCTGCCGAAGGAAATAATCCCGGAGGATGATAATACTTCCGGAGGAAATGAAGAGATCCAAAACAGGTCAGGCATGGCCCATACAGATCAGATCCTGGAAGTCGACAATGGACCGCTGGCCCCGGTTATTACCGAATATACGATAAGTTATCCGGAAGATACACAGGAGGAATATACACCCTGGGAGCTTCTGACTATTACGGCATATGAATCGCATGACGGATCTCCCGTCAAATATATAAGGTGGTCATCAGCCGGATATGGCAAGGATGGATGGTATGAAATAGATAAGAATCCGGATAAGTTAAGTTTTTTAATAACCAGTAATGTAACACACAGAGTTATTATTAAAACCGAAAAAGGTAATGAAGGGTATATGACTTTTAGATTTCCTAAGATCGATGGTACCTGGCCGGTTATAATAAAAGAAGGAAATAACAATATCAGGCTTAAAATGAAACAGCCTGTATATAACGGGAAATGTAAAGAAGCTGTATTATCCATAGTTGCGGAAGATCATGAACTCGGTCTTCACGAGAAGGCATATCTGTTTGCCGATTTCGAAGATGCATATAAAGCAGCGTACGAAAAACCGCTCGCAGACAGCTATGAATCCGGCACTTTCTGGCAGGCCTCCAATGAATTCGTTATAAGCGAAAACAAGGAGTACGGAGGCTATGTCAGAGATAAAGCCGGAAATATCAGAATATCATTCAGAAACATAGATTGTATCGATAATACTTCTCCAAGTGCGGTAGCAGAAGAAATATACAAGCCTTATGGCGGTTTTATTTCCGAAGACAGAATAGTCGTAAGCGATGTTAAGGATAATCCGGGCGGAGCGGGAATACCGGATAAGTGTTTCTCCTGGGATCACGGAGAATGGACCGATGAAAACGAGTTTGTGGTAAAAAAGAACGGACCCGTTTCGTTAAGGGTAAGGGATGGTCTTGATAATATCACTGAGAAAATTCTGGAGATAGATCATAATTTTGATGTTGATCCGCCTGTATTGGAACCAATTGATGTAAAACCAACGGTAAGTTATGGGAACGTGGTTGGAGGAGTCTGGCTCAGGGCGGAGGCAATTGATGATAACAGTCAGGCGGAAGGCTTGTCATATTCGTTTGACGGTGGACAAACCTGGACTTCAAGTTCGGTAATGGAGGTTAGTAAAAACGGAACGTATACAATAATAACTAGAGACATTACCGGAAATGTGTCCGAGCCGAGAAGGGTTATCATTTCAAATATTGATAATAAAGGACCGGTTATAGCAGAACCTAAGCTCTCATACGGAAGGAGAGCGGGAGGATATTATAAGGATGTGACAATAAAGGTGAGTGCCGACGATGCACAGGCGGTGCTTAATGAAAAACCATATTCATTTAACGGGGGAGAGTTTTCAGAAGAAGATTCGTATAC
>JAILOD010000301.1 GCA_024691015.1 Lachnospiraceae bacterium | reverse complement strand
TATCAGGGAGTATGCCTGGAAAATAAAGCCGATATCCGAAGCCCGATACTGTGTATAGTTGTTTATCCTCTTTACATCGATAGCCTGCCCGTTAAATCGATACTCGCCTTCATTAAACCGGTCCAGAAAGCCCATACAATTCAAAAGGGTGCTCTTCCCGCTTCCCGAAGCCCCGTAGATAGTGGCTATTTCTCCGGTCTGCAGACAAAAATCCAGCTCTTTAAGGACAAACCTTTTACCGTCATAAGACTTTGATATATTCTTCATCTCAACGATATTATTCATTATTGATCAACCTGTTCAGCCTTTGTGCGTATTCCTGTTCATTCTGACCGATCACTGTGTCACCCTGAACAAGCCCCGATCTTATCTCAATAAACTCCTCATCATTCAGTTTGAAATTCTCCCCGACCTCAACAAACGTTTTTTCGATCTGTTCACCGGAACACTTGTAGACATAATGTTTTTTACCCATGGTATACAAAAAAACACGAGGTATCGCCAAACAATTGTCTATCTCGTCTGTAACAAAATCAATGTGGACAGGGTTCCCCAAAAATGACCCCCGGGGGCAGCTCAGCACTACTTCAACCGCGTTGTTTTCAACTGTATAGCCGATCTCTCTGATAAAGACGTCATATGAGTTTCCGTCTATACCGACAGTTATCCTTTCAGTGCTTGTGATCTGCGGTATAAGATCCAGGCCTATCTGTGTCGAAATGCAGAGTGAAGAATAATTTATCGCCTTGATCAAACATTCTTCATTTTCTTCGCCATATATTCCGATCACCTTTCCATCAAACTGAGCCTTGACCTCCTCACCATTTCCGCCGGCAACGACATCACCTTTTTTTATCTCATCGCCGATCTTAACAGTAATAGTGCTTCTGTTTGGCACACTGATCTCAGACAGAGTGGCATCGTTATCCCCGGACGCTTTTACCATGCCCGTGGCAGATATTGCCTTTTCAAATGAACACAGTTCAACATCACAGGTGAAAACACCGGTTTCAATGTCTTCGTATGTCACGGCATTGCTTTTCTTCTTTTCAAAGACTTTGGGATTATTGATAAAAACTACGCTTCCGATCAGAAGCACATAAAAAAGAACTATAACTGCATACAGTACGACTTTTCTCTTCATTTTGTATCCCTGTTCTCCAGCCGCTCGTTAATACGGTCTGTCCATCTTTCTTCATTGATCAGACGATTTATCATCAGGCTTTGAGGAATCTTATAGCTGACACCATCTGCGCTATACAGTAAGCGAAAGTTGCAATACACATCCGAATCCTTAACCTTTTCATCCAATGCACCTTTATACACTATAACGAACTTGTCCCCTTCTTTCAGCGTGATCGGAAACTCAGCATCTTCAGCGTCAGGTTCTGCATCATTTATCTTAAATTGCATGTCCGAAACAGTATACAGCCCACTGGTCTCAAAAGCTTCAACCTGCAATTTTTCCTTGGCTCTGAAAGCCACTTTCATTTCAAACCCCGAAAAGTCATTTAAGGAATTCACATGAAAAATGCCTGCGGAAATATATAGAGAATCGCCTTTTTTCTTGTCTTCACCCTTTAAAAACAGGATCCTTTCTTTTGTATCGATCTCCCACACATCATCACCAGACACCAGCCTTACTCTGTCAATATATGTATCTTTACTTGTGTCTATCTGTTCCGACCTGATATGACAGTTCAATCTGACCGGTGTATATCCGACATTCATTTTCCCGAGCCCCAGTCCCACTCCTTCCACAAAGTCGGCGGATATCTCCTCACCGGAGTCGGTGATCGCAGTTATGCTGTCTATATCTATTTTTTCTTTTTTGAAAGCATAATCTATTACGAAGTTTAAAGTCCCGATATCCGAATCCAGTACTGACGCCGAGTCATCAAGAAAAATATACTGCGGAAGGCTTGCACACCCCATCGCCACTGTACTGACAAGGCATAGAAAAACAGCTGTTATTTTCTTCATGTTATTAAAACCTTTACTTAATAAGCCTATCATGTAATTCATACTCATCCATAACTGCCTCTTAGGATGCTTGTATGTTTCCTTCATGCTAACACAATTTCTTCAGTGACTCACCTTAAGAATTCTTAATTGTTCTTAAATGGTGTCATTCTCAAAGAAAATATGATAATATTATCGCAAAAGCAGAGGATAACGACATGGTAGACGGAAAGAACAAAATACTGATAATCGAAGACGATCCGGATATACGGGCATCTATAAGGATCCTTCTGGAAGAAGACGGATTTTTGATCGAAGAAGCAAAAGATGGAAACGACGGGCTTAATAAGTTCAACGATAACGTGGACCTTATAATTCTGGATATTATGATGCCTGACAAGTCAGGATACGAAGTGTGTGCCGAAATACGCAAAAGATCATACGTTCCGATCCTGTTTTTGACGGCAAAATCGAGCGACAGCGATAAAACCTGGGCCTTCGCAGCAGGCGGCGACGATTACCTTGTAAAGCCTTTCTCCTTTTCCGAACTGTCAGACAGAGTTAAGGCCCAGATACGAAGGAATAACATCTATAACACAGAAAAAAGCCAAAAAAAAACCAGTACCTGGATAACATACGGAAAACTCCGGATCAACAACTCAATCAATGGCGTTCTTAAGGATAACAAAGAAATTGTACTTACAGAAAAAGAGTACGAAATATTGCGTCTGTTTGTAAATAATCCGGATACGATATTTTCTATAGAGGACATCTATGAAACGGTATGGGAAGAAAAATACATCAGTTCTTATGCCAATACCGTTATGGTGCACATCAGGAATCTAAGAACAAAGATAGAGGAAAGCCCCAGCGAGCCGTTGTATATATGCACTGTTTGGGGGCGGGGATACAGGATCGGCCATGGCGAATAAAATAAATCTCAACTCATTGACAGCAAATTTCATAAAGGCCTTTATTATCGGCATCGGTCTTTCGCTCATAGTTTTCGCTGTACTTTTCTCGTTTATGGATTCTTTTCTGAGTAGTTTCTTTATCAACTCAGATTATATAACCAATTGCGAAGAAAAGTATATCAAATCTCTTCAGGAATATATAGACAACGGAAACATTGCCGCTACCGATACGGACGCTCTGCGAAACTGGTGCAGAGAAAACGATATTTTGACATTCCTCGTTTCCCGGGAAAGAGTATTAATCTATGACAATGGATATACAGGTCAAACTCCCCTTATAGATACAAAATCCGAGCAGTTACACAAAACATGGCTTTACACATTCCCTGTGCGCTTTGCTGATGGGGAGGCGGATGTATATGTAAACAATGATTTTGAACAAACATTCTACGTCATAGGCGGCGTTGTTGCAACTGTCATCAGTATGCTTGTCGGTATAGTCTTTTTTATCTTCGCGGTCAGAAAAACGGTAAAGTACATTCTTTTGCTCAGGCAGGAAGCAGTTGATATGCAGGGGGATTATTCGAAAAGATTCACCGAAAAAGGCTGTGACGAATTGACAGCCCTCGCAAAAGCAATGAATAGGATGAACCGATTGCTTGAAGAAGATGAATTAGAAAAGAAGGCGCTCAAGGAAAGACAGGATGAATTCATAATCGGGATCGCACATGATCTTAGGACCCCCCTGACAGGACTGATGGGATATCTGGAGATATGCAAGAAAAAAAAGACAGCCGATACTGATGAGGAGAATTACATAGAAAAATGCCTGCAGAAAACACGCCAGATCGGAGATTTATTTGATAAGCTTATGGAATGCTTTCTTTCAAATACAAGCGCCCAATGCACGCTGGACACTGATTCAAAAGTCGAAATCGTGTTAGGAGATTATCTGTCCGAAATGTGTGTGATAATGAGTCAAAAAGGATTTAAAACCGATGTCTCCGATTTGACCTGGCAAGATACTAGCATAAATATCAATGCAGACTACCTATGGCGGATAATATGCAACATTGAGTCAAATATCGAAAAATACGGTAGTCCCGAGGAACCGATATTCTTAAGCACCGATTATACCGAAGAGTCTGCATTCTTAAAGATAAAAAATGCTAAAAAAGCCATAACCCCCGAGCTGCAGGGAACTAGGATAGGGTTGGATAACATAAAAGGAATGATGCTGCAAATGGGTGGCACTATGAACATCTCTGAAAATGCGGATAGTTTTACGATGATACTTCAATTCCCACGGCATCAGTAACTTAATTAATCAAGCCGATATTTTCTGTCCAACCCTCTGATCATCTCTATCTTCTCAAGTTCCCTGATAGCTGCCGGTACGGTCATATAATTCGGTCTTGAATCAAGTTTTTCGGGAAGACGTTTTTACGCCTTCCCCGGGATAAACACCGACTTCAAGTTCATTAGTTCCGCAATCATAATGAACGAAAACATTAATGCCCCTGCACTCTTCAGCAATGCGATTCACAAAGCCTTTTTCAGGAATAAATGAAAAATAAACATCAATACCATTTTTGCTGTCATTGATTCCTATCGAAGTAATTGCATTCTTGCCACCGGCCATTCCTGTTTCAATAAGATTAAGCAGTTTATCCATTGCCGTAAGGATATCACAGTACGAGTTTTCAACGTATCTTATAACAATATGCTCAGCATTGGCATTTGTGGTATCAAGGATTTCTTTGTAGGTGTCGCTTTCGTAAAAGTTGTCTGTTTCATACTTCGAAAGGACCTCAAATACAAGATC